>JAVEPM010000064.1:0-19063 GCA_034008115.1 Methanolobus sp. | reverse complement strand
AGACAGGTTCAGGAAAATTCTATATTTCTTTTTTGGTAGAATATGAACAAGAAGAAGTAATAGTATCATTAGATAAGGAAAATTCGATTGGATTGGATTACAGTAGTCCTAACTTCTATGTAGATAATCAAGGCAGAGAAGCAAACTATCCACGATATAATCGAAAAGCACAGAAAAGATTAGCAGCAGAACAGCAAAAATTGTCACGGATGAAACTTAACAGCAATAATTACCAAAAGCAGAAAATAAAGGTTGCCAAAGTACATGAAATTATTGCAAACCAAAGATTGGACTGGATACAAAAAGAAGCATTGTCACTTGCAAGAAACTATGATTATGTATTTATTGAAGACATCAACATGAAAGGACTTGCAGGATGTCTAAAATTTGGCAAATCAACAAATGATAATGGATTCGGGATGTTCAGGACAATCCTGAAACAGAAGACGGAAGAAATTGGGAAGAAACTTATCAAGATTCCAAGGTTCTATGCCAGTTCAAAGACATGTTCTGTCTGCAATGCAATCAACAAAGGATTAACTCTGGATGACAGGACATGGAAATGTATTTGTGGGACAATTCATGATCGAGACATCAATGCTGCTATCAATATCCGGAACTATGGAATGACATTAATACAACAAACCGCAGGAAATGCGGGGATAGCCTGTTGATACTTAGTAGAGAACTACTATTGAGTAGGAAGCCCTGACCCTTTAGGGTCTGGGTAGTTCACATATTCATAGAACAACAGAAAATTAATAAAAATTATGTAAAAACAAATAAAAGAAAAGAACAATACTTATATATCTTTTGAATTTAAGAATAGTGTATGAGTGAAAAAGATAAGTTACATGACCTACCTGATTCTGAATTTTTTAAACTGTTCTATGCCCTGGATAGCAAAACAAGATTAAATATAATCCAGAGTTTATGCAAAAATGAAACGCACATCTCAGAACTCGCCCGCAAGTTAGGTATATCGATTCCTGTTGCATCAAAACACGTAAGTATCCTTGAGAATGCAAATCTAATTGAAAGAAAGATACACGGGAGTACGCATATTCTTAATATTAAGAACAAAGATGTTGCCAGATCACTTGACATATTAGCAGCAACTAAAAATATAAAGGTCAAAAAAGGAACTAATTTGCTTGATGCTCTAAAAGAAGTCGCAATTATTGAAACTAAGAAAGTGAATGGCATAGAACAGGTAGTTGCAACAGATGGAGATGAAGGATTTTATATCTATGAACTGAACGGGAAACTTTCTGATCAGACTGTGGAAAAATGTGTGCTAAAGGAAAAATCAACAGTTGTCTGGAAAAAACTGGAGCCAGTTGCAAAATTGCGTATTAACATTGAAGTTGAAGATTTATGATTCATTATTCCTTAATTGCTATTTTTTATTATTTTTAATGCTATAAAAAAAATACTGCATAAAGCATGAACAACAAATGCAGGTAGAAATCCAGATAAGCAATATTTGTGATCTTTGTCATGTAAACTGTTTTTAAATGCTAGTATTATCAGATTGTTTTATATGTAATAAACCTGATAACATAATAAAACAAGTAATTTTGATTTAAGTCATTATTACCTGATGATTGTTGATTTTCAAAGAAGACATAATAAATATTCAAGCCCCATGAAAAGAAAGCATCTACAAACTATGTTGAAAAAGATAAAGTCTAAAAAACAAGCAATAAAACCCAGGAGAGAGATTTTTGTACCCACTAATAGCTAAAAAAGCCATAGAATTGCTCCACATAACAAAAGGAGTTGAAAATACTTTTCTTCTTAATGAATATGATATAAAACAAATAATGAAGCTTGAAAAGAAAGATGAAAAAATGAATTCGCTTGTTGGTAAAAAACATAATATTGGAGTCAAGCAAGCTCTGAGGGCAGACATATTGATAGCTTTTTTAACAAATAAAGATTACGACTGGCCAAAGGATAATCTGAGAATCATTCACCAGGGAGAGATCATTGGCAGAGATGTCAGTGATCTTGCTGAAATTAACAGATATAAAAATTCAGATGAACATTGCGTACTTGGAAATATAGTAATCAATCATCGAAAAATGAAGAAATTCAAGAATTCATCTGAAGCACCGGTTATGGAAATTAGTGCAAAGCCCTGGAAGGAACTTGAAAACATGAACCTTGTTTCTGAAGCCCTGATAGCATCACCATCAAGATTGACTGACGGTTACATCAAATCTAAAATAGCTTTTGAAAATAAGTCACATGTTGGAAGCTTTCTTGTTGGATTGAATCTCAAAAAAAATTACCCCAATCAGTCTAAAATGAACTTACTTGTATAAAACTAAAATATTGCTTTGAATTATAATTTAGATTGCAAAAAAAGCTAAAAAAATGGGTGCTTAAGCAGACATATTAGTCCTTAACCTGCATTGGCTCCCCGCAACATTTAAGCTCGGAGACTTCGCAGCAGCCCTCTTCCTTACAAGAAGGACCACATTCAGTCGTAACTTCCATTTCAAATCCACACTCTTTACAGTATAATTTTGTTCCTTTCTTAAGCTCATAGCATTTATGCATGTGGTGTGTCATTTATATACCTCACATAATTAATATTGTCAACTTCCCAAGCAGGCAACAAAACAAATTATCTCACATTCCGCAGGTATAATTCCATTTTGAACAATTTTGCATGATAGCGTTTTTCAAACATAATTAATATCAATCTTATTTTTATATATTCAGGAAAAGCTTGTTTTGGTTGCATTCTTATTGAACAAGCAGAACATATTTTCCAGAGCATATAATCAAAATCATTACCAAGCAAAATGATGAACTTTTATTGTCGACCTGCGGAATGTGAGATTATGCTGACAATACATATATACATATCTAAAATGTGTATTGTTCTAAAGGATAATGATATCTATGTCCTTTTGGAAAGTAATTCCGAGGAAGTAATTCCGCCACCAACAAAATCAAATAATTCTGAAAACAGCCAATCAAGTATCCTGCATGAAATTATGCAACTATTCAGACGTGTCAGAAAACTCAAAAATCAGCATAAATTCCACAAAAGGACGTACTATTCAACCTGCTGTAAAAACGTAATCAAAAAGGTACTTTGCCGTTTTTGTAATCATTGCACAATGTCGGCAAAGCATCAACTTTCCGTGCTAACCTGTGTTTCAGGCACTTTTTGTTTTGGATTGACAACACTTACAGGGATAGCTATTCCACTTTTTTCTACGTAGGCCTTTATCCGTTCAAGCGCATGAAATACCATTCCACCATTTGTTAGTATGAGACACCTCTGACCTGCAAGAGAATTAAGAATTGAACGGTCCACAGCTCCTGCATTTATGTCAAGATGTATTCCATCCCTTTTCGCCAGTATTTTACTCATCTTACCCATGGCACCAATACAGTCAATTTCATCCCGGCTTATTATATCCATAAGGTTCTCTTTGGAGTATCGCTCTGTATCATAAATACCAACGGAACCTGACTTGTAAGCTTTCATATCCACCACAACAATGGCAAGGCCATCCTCATGAAGGTGAAGGACTTTACCATTCACAGCCGCAAAAGAGGAAATTGGAGCATAGTCCCCATACATTATACCAAGATTGACGTAGTCCCCTTCTTTAACCTCAGATGATACTTTTACCCATAATAATTGCTGCGTACGCAAAGATTGGACAAGGTCAGGTATATCACGAGGACAGCAATCCGGTTTTACAAGACCCCTTCTTTTGATCTCCTCATATATCTCAAGAGTAATAGGCCTTCTAAGATAGGCAGCTTTTAAGTTATCATCCTGCGTGAAAATTGCCTCTGGCGTACCTTCACTGATGATCTTATGATCGTTCATCAGGAAAACATAGTCTGCCCAGCCATAAGCAAGATTTACATCATGTGTCGAAATAATAATGGTCTTGCCAAAATAGTTCAATTCATTGAGTAGATCCATCACCTCATCTGCACCTACAGGATCCAGATTTGCAAGGGGTTCATCGAGGATGATAATCTCAGGATCCATTGCAACAATACCTGCAATAGCAACTCTTTTTTTCTGCCCTCCGCTCAAATGATGAGGAGGTCTATCTTTGAGGTCCATCAAACCAACATATTCAAGGGTTTTATGAACGATGGATTTCACCTTGTCTTTGGAGTAACCAAGGTTAGTTGGTCCAAAAGCAACATCCTGGTAGATAGTAGGAGCAAAGATCTGATCATCTGAATTCTGGAAGACAATGCCAATATTTTTTCTTATCTCCCTCAGAGATTTTGAATCATATTTCATGGGTTTTCCATGAAAAAGTATATTTCCTTCTTTTGGCCGGTAAGTTCCATTCATTGTGAGAAAGAGAGTAGATTTTCCCGAACCATTACGTCCAACAAATGCTATTTTTTTACCTTTTTCAATGCTGATGTTAATATCATCAAGAGCAAGAGTACCATCAGGATAGGAAAAACTAAGATTCTTTGTTTCTAGTACAAGCATTTTCTCACCTCAAAAAACGGATATTCCCCTGCTAAAGTAGAAAACAAGGATAATCAATACAAAATAGGCCATAGTTAGTATGAGCTCAGGCTTCTTAAGAGGTCTTTTTTCGTCAAGCATTATCAATTTTCCATCGTAGCAGCGTGAATTCATTGATATATATATCTTTTCGCCCTGCTCCCAGGACCTTATGAAAAGATTGCTGCTCAGCATAACCATTGACCTGAAAGATGTTTTGAAATCTTTATAACCCAGCCTGACCGATTGTGCATACTGCACAGCTATTGCCACTTCAAGGAAGACAAAAATGTAGCGATACATCATCATAGATACCTCAATAAATGAGTCTGGAAGTTTTGTGGCTTTCAAAACAGAGAACAGTTCGATCATAGGAGTAGTAAGTGAGAGAAAGAACAAACAGGACATACCACCCAAAGTACGTGCAAGCACCAGAAGGGCCATGTTAAGACCCGCAGAGCTTACACCAAGTGTAAAATCAAATAGATTGAACGAAAATAATTTAGCACCTTCGCCGAAGAAGAATGCTATTATGACAGCACTCACAAGTACAAACCCTGCTGGTGCCACCAGTATTTTGAGATAGAAAGAAACAGGGATCTTCCCGAAATAGATAGTTGCAAAACTCATACATATGGCTATGAGAAAAGGAACAAGCGGAGAATTTGAAGAAACACCCACAAGAAGACCAAAAGTAACAATGGCTACCTTAAGCCAGTTATTCTTGTATCTGAGCGGACTCATTACAGCATAATCATCGAGCATATGTGCCATTTTAAAACCCAACTAAACATAAGACAACTTAATTTGATAATATTAACCTGCTAGATGTGCAAAGGAATAAAATATAAAGCTTTATACATAAGCATTTCGTTTGTTAGCAATAACAGTTAGAAGTATATATCCAAGCATTGCAATTATTAATACAAGATAAAATCCAGTATGTAGAAAAACAAATTAAATAAAGATTAATTGATTTCTACAAAAATGAAAACAAAATGAAAATAAAAAGTGATTTGTGCTTCTTCATAAGAAGCACATCAGAGATTAATTATTTTGGCCTTTTCCCTTGTAATATCCAATTGTATACCCGATTACTATCGCACCAAAAGCGGCCTGAAGTGCAAAGAGCAAACTTTCGGTCTCCCCACCAGGTGGCTCAAAGAGATACTTTTGGAACCATGGTTCTGTAGGTTCGTACCCTGGGGATATTTCAGATACAAAATCTCCTGCTTCGCCATCTGCACCTCCAAATTCAGAATCAGGGTTTGTAGCCACACCGTAAAAGAACTGTGCAGCGAAGAGCAATACCACAAAAGCTACAATATACTCCAGTTTCATTGCATTGACTCCTTAAGTTTTGTAACCGTTTTAGCCGTAAGTACATTGAGATCGACCAGTACATCACTTTTGATCTGAACCACGTATTTCATAATAAGTGCTGTAAGAGCACCTTCCAGTATTGCAAGTGGCACCTGGGTTGTTGCAAATATACCTGCAAACCCTGCAAACAACGTTAAGAAGTTTCCACCTGACTGGAACGCGAGTGCCAGTTGCAGAGAAGTTATAACATAGGTAACCCAATTCGCAATTGCGGTCGCGAGGAAAACATTCAGGTAAAAGTTCATTCCAGTCTTGGATGCTGCCTTATAGAAGAGGAAAGCAACAAGAGGGCCAATTATTCCCATGGCTGCTGCATTTGCACCAAGGGTAGTTATTCCTCCGTGTGCCAGGAAAATTGCCTGGTAGATAAGAACGATAAAACCAAGAACGGCAGTAATTGCAGGTCCGAAAAGAATAGCTGCCATTCCTGTTCCGGTAGGATGAGATGAACTACCAGTAACTGAAGGAAGTTTCAGAGATGAAAGAACGAATATGAATGCACCGGCAACTGCCAGCAGAGGTACAACCTCACGTCTTTCACTTACAAGTTTGTTCATTTTGTACATACCATACAATATCACAGGGATAGAGAATACGAACCATAACTGCCACCAGGGAGATGGTAAAAAGCCCTCAAATATATGCATTAATTATCACCTTTCATTTTTAATCACCATAAATCAACAATATAACCATACATAATCAATTAAATCTGTTTTAAGTAATTGATGTATTGTGTATTATTATATAATTATAACGGTTTGTGAATGAGATTATTATCCTTATCTTAAGCGACAACATCCATTTCTTCGGCACTACATTATAATTATCACACACAATATATTGTGTTACTAAAATACAGGCTATAAAAAAGATAATATGAGGAAACAAACAAAACAATAAAACTTGTGTAATTATAAAAACTAAGCTTTTTTGAAACGATCTAACGCACAATCACAATACAGTACATATCAGAATGATTCTCCGGTGGTTCATCCACTGTACCGCATGCCGCACGCTCATAAGGATAGCCTATATCTTCGTATATACATATACGAGCATCAACATTCATTTCTTGAAGAATTGTCGCAACTTCCTTTGGGCCAAAACTCTCAGCCGGAAGCAGAAAGATGTTCTTACCCAGACTAATTTCCCTGATGAAAGCTTCTTTTGCCGGAGCAGGATCCCTGCCATGTGCCGTGATGAGAGCAAGGTTTGACATTTCCACATGAAAACGTGCACATGCTGCCTGTATTGAAGATACGCCTGTAACAACCCTGTCATTCTCTGTGGCAAATTTTCCAAGCCCGGAGAACATAGGATCTCCTGTGGACAAAATAACAGCATCTTCGGGCAAAAGATGAAGCTTCTTATAATCCTTGATCAAATGAGATTCACATTTGATGAACTCTTGCGCAAGTTCGATAGAGCGTCTGGAACCATACACAACAGGAGCATTGCTGATTACTTCTATGGCTTCCTGAGTCAGCATTTTAGGCCCGACACCGACACCCACTATTATCATGATTATTCCCCGCTGTCCATCAACACGGTTCCATCCCTGGCAACAACAACAATACGGGCACCATCGGCTTTTTCCACAGCCATATCAAAAGCCTGCTTCAGGCGATTGTTCTGCGGATCAAGCTCGATCATTTCAACAACCGTGGCAAAATCACTGCCCTTTAGCATGTCAGGGTTTCCCCATTTCAAAACAAGACCTGGAAGTCCACAAATGACAACATCGCCATGAGCCGCCTCAAGTGCTTCAGAGATACGGCTTCCGGCAAGTATAACAGTGTAATCAGGGAAGAGCATGGTCGAGTAACGGATACCCACCCTTCCGGTTGTGAGCACTACCTTATCGGAATGACTGATAAGATCATCTTTCATCTCTCCGAGGTGATCATTCCATGGTTCCACAAATCCCGTACTCCCAAGAATAGAGATCCCATCAATGATACCAATACGATTGTTAAGGGTCTCTTTTGCGATTTCCTTACCACGTGGCAGATAAACAGTAACTTCTGCCCCTTTAAGCCCAGTTTCTTCAACAGCTTCGGCAATGGAGGCTTTTATCTGTTCCATGGGATGAGGATTGATTGCAGGATGACCTTTTTTTGATTCCAGGCCACTGCGGGTGACAATACCTATTCCTTCACCTGCATAAACAGTAATTCCATCTGCTTCCCTGGCATCAGCAGCAAACTCAAGGCCCCTGGTAATATCAGATTCATGATCGTTATTCATTTTTACTGCAACAGCATGTCCTTTGTTGCCTTTGACATCCATCTCTGCACGAAGTCCTACTGGTGTTGGTACAGAAACATGTGTGACCTCACCTGCAAGGGAAAGAACTGATGCCTTTGCAGCCATTGCAGCAGTGGTCCCGGTGGTATATCCTCTTTTCAGTACAGAACCATCGCTTAGAACTACAAGCATTCCGTTCTTTATACCTTCTTCCAGCTCATCACGTGGCATACTTGAGCGATCCAGCCATTCGTCTGGTATCTTTGATTTATTTACCGGGTCGATCATCTCTGGTCAATTGTAGTTAATACATTTAAAATCTACCGACTCCATCAGGTCCTTTTAAAGAGCTTTGCCAGTTCATCTTTAGTAAAAGAGATCATAGTAGGGCGACCATGCGGACATGTATATGGATTGCTGCAATGCATCAACTGGCGAATGAGTTCTTCCATCTGTTTTGTACTGCATACCGCACCTGCCTTGATAGCTGCCCTGCATGCCATTGTACTACAAAGAAGATCATACCTCTCAGTGTCCTCGTTCACTCTTCCGGTGGATAGCAGGTCTGAGATGACATCATGAATGACAGCTGTATCCTCAAGTTTGCCAAAAATACTTGGAACCGTTGTAACTACATAGCTCTTAGGACCAAATTCAGAAATTGAAAAACCTATGTTCTCCAGATCAGGAATGAAATCTTCAATTATGGCTTTTTCCTTCAGGCTAAGATCAAGTGTCACAGGTGTAATAAGCTCCTGCCATCCCATGTCCTGCATCCTGAGCACTTCCTCATACATAATACGCTCATGTGCAGCATGCTGGTCAATGAGTATGAGTTTGCCATCCATCTCACAAATTATGTAAAGATCAGCGTACTGCCCATACACCTTCAGATCAGATGCTTTGAAAGAACTACTAAGCTCTTTTATCTCATTGGAACTAATACTCATCTGCAACCTTTCACTTTTCTTCAGTCGCCTCTGGGTGTCCTTTGGAGGATAATGATAAGCTTCCTTGTTTTCTTTGATAAGAGCAGCCTGTGGGGAAATATCATGCGATGCACATGCAATGTAAGGCTCACCCTCAGCATTATCAGAAGTCTCTGAATCACCTGATGTTTTAACAGACCCCTGTGCTTCTTCCACTTTGGATCCTGATAAAAGAATCTGGACAGGCACATCTTTTTTCTTAACCTGTATTTCAGGAATCAGTGATTCTGCTCCAAGAGCATCCTCAACGGCTGAAATAACCATAGCTTCAATCTCTTTTTCATGGCTCAGCCTAACTTCTCTTTTTGCAGGATGCACATTCACATCCACATTGACCGGATCGATCATGAAATTGAGAAAGGCTGCAGGATAGCGTCCTTTAGGAAGCAGTGTATAGTATCCAAGCCTGACAGCATTGCTAAGCTGATTTGAGAATATGGGCCTGCCATTTATGAAAAATACCTGAAGGTCCTTTCCGCTTCTTGTAAGTTCCGGCTTTGAGATATAACCGGATATACTAAGCAGGTCCGACTCATATTTCAGTGGAACAAGAGAGCGCGCAACATCAGCACCATAAAGATGTACGACACTATCAAGCATTTTAGCTGATGAAGGAGACCTGAGTGTTATCTTGCCATCTACCACAAGAGTGAATGAAACGTCTGAATGTGCAAGTGAATTCCTGGAAACTACATCGACAATGTGGGCAAGTTCTGTTCTGGCACTTTTAAGATATTTCTTACGGGCAGGCGTACTGTAGAACAGGTCATTGACAAGTATACTGGTCCCCACGGCAGTGCCTGCAGAACTTATACTTTTTATTCCACTGTTATCAACAAGCACCTTGGTGCCGGCGATCTCATCTTCCTGTCGGGTGGCAAGCTCCACCTTTGCAACTGAAGCAATGGAAGCCAGAGCTTCTCCCCGAAAGCCCATTGTGAGAATGCGGTCAAGGTCTTCGATAGCGTTAATTTTGCTGGTTGCATGCTTTTTAAAAGTTAGGGATGCATCCATATGGCTCATTCCGACACCATTGTCCACGACTAAAATGCTTTTCGTGCCATACCCCCCTATTTCCACTCGAACTTCAGAAGCATGGGCATCAATAGAGTTCTCAATAAGCTCCTTAACCACGGAAGCCGGACGTTCGATAACCTCTCCCGCTGCTATTTTATTGATGGTGGACTCATCCAGTAATTTTATTCTTGAACCCCTGATATCACACGAATCACTTCCCATTATTTACCTCCAGTCCCGGATAATTTGTTTTTTAACTTATTAAGCTTGTTCAATGCATCAATAGGTGTCATGGAATTCAGGTCTATGCCTTTCAACTCCTCCAGCACAGGGTCAGCCTTTTCATCATTATAAGATGCTTTCTGGTCGAACAATATCACCTGTGTATATTTGGCACTGCTGCGTGGTTTCTTCCTGCTCTTGCGATCATCCTCAGTAATAACACACTCATTCTCAATATCCTCAAGTATCTCTTTAGCCCGGGTAGTAACTGCATGCGGAACACCTGCAATCCTTGCAACATGGATACCATAACTTCTGTCCGTTGCACCCGGAACGATCTTGCGCAGGAAGACAAGGTCATCACCATCTTCTTTTACAGCGATATGGTAATTTTTGACGCGTTTAAGACTGCCTGCAATATCCGTAAGCTGATGATAGTGAGTGGCAAACAGTGACCTTACACCTACGCGTCCTTTGTTGTGGATGTACTCCACCACGGCCTTAGCGATACTATAACCATCATAAGTGCTGGTACCCCTGCCAATCTCATCCAGCAGCACCAGGCTTTTGGGGGTTGCATTGTTCAGGATGTTTGCAAGCTCCACCATCTCAACCATGAAAGTACTCTGCCCGCTTGCAAGGTCATCGAAAGCCCCAACCCTTGTAAACACCCTGTCTACAATACCAATGGAGGCATGAGAAGCAGGTACAAAAGAACCAGCCTGCGCCATAATAACGATCATGGCAATCTGTCTCATGTATGTGGATTTACCGGCCATGTTCGGTCCGGTTATAAGCTGGAACTGGTTCTCACTACAATCCATTTCCGTATCGTTGGGCACAAAACCGCCTGGAACTGAATTCTCCACCACACAGTGTCTTCCATCCCTGATCAGAAGCCTGCAATCAGGAGTTATGGCAGGTCTTACGTAATTATTGTTGGCAGCTACTTCGGCAAGGTTCGCCAGTACATCCAGCATGCCAATAAATCCAGCTGTTTTTTGTAGCTGTTTTGAATGTGATGCAACAGTTGAATTTACATCGCAGAGCAATTCATACTCAAGAGCCGTCATCTTCTCGTCAGCAGAAAGAATGGCACTCTCGCGCTCCTTGAGTTCAGGAGTGTAGAAACGCTCGGCATTGGTCATGGTCTGCTTCCTGATATAATCATCAGGGACCTGTGAGATGTTGGCTTTTGTAACCTCAAGATAATAACCGAACACTTTATTGTAGCCAACTTTCATGGACTTGATCCCTGTCCTTTCACGCTCCTTCTGCTGGAACTTTGCAATCCACTGTTTGCCGTTCTTTGACAGATCGAACAGCTCATCCAGCTGCTCATTGTATCCCGCTTTGATCATGCCTCCATCTCTCACACTAAGTGGAGGTTCTTCTATAATGGCCCTGTCAATTAGTTTAGCAAGCTCGTCCAGCTCTGCAAAAGAAGAAAGCTGAGATACAAGGTTCTCCAGCAGGTCCACACCTTTGCATTCACGAAGGGATTCTAGTAAAAGAGGAACTGATTCAAGTGACTTTTTCAAAGCTACAAGATCCCTTGCGTTTGAATTGCCATACATTACTCTGCCTACAAGTCGCTCCATATCCTTTACATAGGAAAGGTGGGAACGGATGTCAAAACGAAGCAGAGTATTTTCCTGAAGCCATGCAACCGAATCCAGGCGATCATTTATAGCATCAACCGAAATAAGCGGCTTAAGAAGCCATTTTTGGAGCTGCCTTCTTCCCATTGGTGTTTTAGTATCATCAAGAACCCCGATAAGCGAAGAGTCATTACCCTGGTCCCGCAGATTCCTGACAATTTCAAGGTTCCTCAGAGTGATAGCATCCAGGACCATGAACTCTGAATCAAAATATGTCTTGAGGGACTGGACCTGTGATAATTCCCTCATCTGGGTATCCATTGCATAACGCAATGCTGCACCTGCAGAAGATACTGCACATGGAAGTTCACTGCAGCCCATGCCTTCCAAAGTTGTTACTTTGAATTGTTCCCTGAGCAGTTTTTCAGCTCTGTCAAAATCAAAAGCATCCTCATCGAAATCATGAACGATGATATGCAGTTCCTTCATGCGATCGGTAAGATGTGAATCCTCAAACAAGGAATGTGGTATGATACATTCCGAGGGACCCATGCGTGCAGCCTCACTGATAATTCTGTTATAAGGAGCAATGTCTGTGAACTGCGTTGTCAGGAATTCACCTGTGGAAATATCCAAAAACGATATACCAAATTCATCCTTTTCCCCATATAGTGTCATCAGATAGTTGTTGGATGAATCTGAGAACATGGAAGAATCCATTGCAGTTCCTGGGGTGACTACACGCACAACTCCTCGCTTAACGACACCTTTGGCTTTCTTGGGATCCTCAAGTTGCTCGCATATGGCAACCTTGTAGCCCTTTTTGACAAGTCTTGGAAGATAATTGTCAATTGCATGATAAGGGATGCCGGCAAGTGGCATTTTCTCACCATCCTTGCTCTTTCCCCGTGTAGTAAGGGTTATCTCCAGCTCCTTTGCAATTGTCTTCGCGTCTTCTCCAAAGGACTCATAGAAATCTCCCATCCGGAAAAATATGAGGGCGTCCTTATGCTCTTCCTTGGCAGCATAAAACTGTTGCATGGCAGGGGTTAATTTACTCATGATGGCTCACGTAAAACTTATGTTGCCAAACTATCTGCTTGTTAGTATTTTTGTGTTTGCATTGATTAGTCTGAAATCCATTTCAACACATAGTTAAAACTACCATTAAAAAACTATGCTCTTAATAATATCCTGAACTTTGAATTTGTCCCTTCCCATGCTTTGATACTTGTGTAGAGCTTTGTATCGCTGAAGTGTGATAAATTATAAGCCAGCCTCAGATTCCTTGAAACAATATCTGAGTCCACATGGTCTTTGGCATGATTTCCAAATATCTCTTTAAGACCAATGGTTAAGATCTCGACCAGATCATGGCCCTGGCAGATATTCCACTGATCTGCATTCAATTTGACCAGACCATTAATATGTTTTTTCACCATGGCATCATTCATATCCCTGTTACTTGTCTTGCTTTTCAGTTCCCTGTATAATCTATTCTTATTGATCTTTAAATTTTTTGTATCAACAAATTTGTAGAAATTTAAGAATTTAAAATCAATGTTTAAATTATACTTTCTGGAAGCCCATCTAATATATCCAATAGCAGCACCGCTTTCAAGCAATATTTCCCGGATAGGCCTTCCAAGTGATTGCAATTTGAACTCCGTTGCATACTCACTGAGCAGTTTTTCAAGGGCTTGTGATGCCAGTATCATTGTGTCCATGTCATGTGAATCAGTGCTAAGCAAATTATCGCTGTATCTTTGCGGACTAATTTGATTCACATGCCAGTAATCCGCATCCACTATTCCAAGAATACCTTTTTCCCCACTCTTTTCCAGTATTGATAGAGCAGATAACAATTTATCCTTATAGACAGCATAGACAATATCACAATGATCCTCGTCAACGATATCTGCAAATATCCTTTTGTCCGTACGTCCCTCAACAAGCAAAATAGAATTCAGAGAGACCTGACGCCTCATTCTCACATGATTTGCAATGCGATGTGATGTAATTTGCTCTCTCACAAAAACACCTAATTCTCAATTTTTGCATCTAATGCTACTGTCAAATCCCACCTATCCCCGATAATATCAGGGGAATGAGTTGCTATCAGCACGTCAAATCCGGCAAGATCTATCACTTTCATC
The DNA here is from genome assembly GCA_034008115.1 of Methanolobus sp. Classification (GTDB taxonomy): domain Archaea; phylum Halobacteriota; class Methanosarcinia; order Methanosarcinales; family Methanosarcinaceae; genus Methanolobus. Next base: position 4,932 of record JAVEPM010000064.1, on the reverse strand, counting down.
AGGTCATTTAAAAACTCATTTTGCCACCCGATATGCAGTGATATCTCAGGCTCATCAATTAGGATCAGAGAGCCAGGTTCTATCTTGAATAAAAGCTCATAATAGAGAACTAATTTGTGTTGCTCACCGGAAGAAAGATCATTGGGTTGAATTTCAAGGCCATTTGAAGTTTTAATTACAAACCCTTTGTCCTTACTAATTGATAGGCGCTTATTCACAAATCTATTATTGATTATGCTGACAAACAAATTCAATTTCATTGTCAGATCATTAAAGACATCCAGTTTTTTCCCAACATCCTCAATATATACAGAAAAAACGTGGGCATTTTCTTGGTTTACTTCTGGGATCTCATCCAGATAATTGAATTCTGAATCAGCATCTAAAACACCGATACGAATCAGGTTTTTTCTTCTTTCCTCTAATTTTAACATGTTTTGCTCAAGGCATGTGTAATCCGCATCCATTGTCTTTTTTACCAGACGAATTGGAAAAGAGCGATCTAACGATTGAGAAAGGGTTGCATATTTGGCAAGCTGCCTTTGGACCTCTTTAGATAATTCTGAAGAATAATTGTTTACTGTCTTTTTTATTGATGTTTTTGGACTTGGATATTTTGTCCTTGATCTATCCAGTGTTATAAGCCTTTGAGTTTCTATGAAATCAATATTTATTTTCTCTTTGATATCATCAAACCAATCAGCACCATTTGTTTTCACAGGCCAGCGAATATCATAACGATACAAAACTTCCCCTGGGTCCAATATTTCTCCATCTGAAAAATCAAGCCATTCATCTGCCCCAACCTTCTTTAGGTTTGGATGATTGCGTATGATCTCTTCAAATATTTTTGTATCAGGCATAAAATCTAGATGAATCTGACTTGCCTCATTTCCATTCAAATTAGCAATTAACTCATCCCGGTTTTTGTCTTCATTATAGATTTTTTCCAGGAATAATACATCATCGTTATCGAACTCGATGGAAAACTCTTCAAATGGGATCTTGTAAAAAATATCATACTTTGTATTGAAAATAGACCTTAACATCTGCAATATGATGGTCTTGCCAACCCCATTGGGCCCATAGATAATAGTTATTCTTTCATCAGAATTCAGTTTGATCTCATGATCATAAAGACCAAAGAGTTTCTTGATCTTAATTTGTGTAATCTTCATAGCTATACTTTAATAAATTAGAAACTAAAATATATATCCCTTTTTAAGCTTCATATCATTTGATATATGTAAGACAAATCAGTATATATAAAAAATATGTGGAATGGAACAGGTTGATTTTGAAAATATAAATGAAAAATTAGATTTCATTTATTGCCCAGTGACCATATCTTCAGTAATAGTCACAGACACACCATCATCCCTTACAGCTGTTTCAGCGTCCAGCATTGTGAATTTACCCTGAAAGCCACCCACAACGGTAAATTCCGAAGCATGTCTATTATTCCAGTTCAGAAAAAGCATCACATTTTCACCATACTCAAATGAAGGAGCATCTTCAACCCATATAGAATCGGCACCCACCGTACCCCCTTCAACTGTTATTTGTAATTCCTGAGTGTCCAAAGCAGTTTTAATATATCTATTAACATGGATTCCAAAATCAGTATAGATCATGTCCTCAGTCCCGATGTTCAGTTCACTGTCTGGTTTGTCGGGTCTTTTTCCATCAGGAGTGTTCCATCTGGATGGATAAACACCTATTATGGTTCCAGAAATAATGACGTCTGACTGTGAAGTCATATTTTCAATGCTCAAATATTCCATTGAGCTGGAAACTCCTACATTCAAACCTTTATCATTTGAAGCTGATGTTGAGTTCGATGAAGAAATAATGAACTCCTCAAGCTTTGTCATATCAATAGAAGGACCAATGACCTCATAGAGAACATTACCGATCAGTACTGAATTATTATCCACGACGCTGACCCGTGAAACACTGCCAGATTCGTTATAGAAATAAAGGAAATATTTGTATCCATTACACGGCTCATCAAGTTCTTCCAATTGGTATTTGTCAAGATCAGAAATTAGTTTCACGATAGTAGTCACATTATCTGTGGTACCCGATTCTCTTGTGAATCCGTTTATGATTGACACTTTTGTAATCTCATAGGCATCAATGTTTAAATAAGAACTTATACTATCATTATTTTCTAGATATGTCTGCTGATTAGAGAAATCTACAGGATAAATGAGTTTTTTTAGTTCAATCATGTTGATATGTGTGTTATTAACTTTGTAGTAAATTTCATTAATATACAGAAGATCTTCCTGAATTATGGTCAAATTAGAGATTTCAGTTGAATCATGGAAAAATGTAAGAGAATAACAAATCCCACCTGAAACAGTTTCGAGTCCTATTTCTTCTAAAGTATGGGTATCAAGAACTTCAATCAATTGATCTATAGTTTCTTTATCATTGATGGTGGTGAAATCACCATTAAACCCGTTCCAGACAGAAATGTTAGTGATACTGTAATCATCGATTTCAGTTAATGTTGTAACTGTTTTGTTTTCATTCTGCTCGGATAAACAGCCTGAAAAAAATGTGCTGCATAAAAGAATGCATAATACCAGACTATAAGTAATTCTATTCATTCAGCTCTTTATACAATTATGACCTGATTTGATATAAATTTATACAATGCTTAATAAAATCAATATAAATTGATGAGAATGGTCATCAGGATGCAATAGGAAAAAGAAACCGTAGAAGAGTTTTCACTCCCCAACCAGCTTCTTCGTAATCTCCGCCACATGTCTGCCCTGGAACCTCGCAATTCCAAGCTCATTCTCACTGGGATGCCGTGCATCAGGACCGTTGCCCGCAATCGTAGAGGCACCGTATGGACTGCCACCTGTAATCTCCTCAAGTGTGGACTGTCTTATTTCTGAATACGGAACACCCACTATTATCATGCCATGATGCAGCAGGGTTGTGTGGAAACTCAGTATGGTTGATTCCTGACCGCCATGCTGAGTGGCGCTTGATGTGAAAACACTGCCAACTTTGCCGATGAGTGCACCCTTTGACCAGATGTCTCCAGTCCTGTCGAGAAAGGTCCGCATTTGTGCAGTCATCATTCCGAACCTTGTTGGTGTACCAAAAATAATGGCATCTGCTTCGGAGAGATTCTCAACGCTTGCAACAGGAATATGTTCAAAACTCTTTTTAGCTTCTGTTGCTCCCATCTTTTCAAGGACCTCAGAACTGAAAGTTTCCTGAATCTGGTATAAACCTACATCTGCACCTTCAATTTCCCGAGCTCCCTTGCTAACCGCTTCAGCCATTTTGTAGTTATGGCCATACAAACTGTAAAAAATAACATTTATTTTCATAATCCCCACCTGTTTGAATGTCTATGATACTAACACTGACACCCTCTTATATAAGGAAACAGCAGGATAAGTAATTTGCCAGTTGTCCGGGTAAAATATGATTTTAAATACACCGTATTAGATATACATAACATGATAAGATAAATACCTAATATAATGTCAGAGTTTGGTATACTCCATCCAATCAAAAAGAAGAAGGAACAAGCAATGACAGATGATAAAAAATATACGAAAATGAGTTACACTTCTGCTGTGATTATGATATTGATCGGTGTTTTCCTAGTTGCTACAAATGAAGAAAAACAAGCAGCTGGCACCGGATTCATAAATGCAGGATCTATGATCATTTTATTAACATTCATAAAAGCAAGAACATACAGGAACGGACCTGTTAAAGACGAGAGAACTATCAAGATAGGAGCTTACGGGCTGTCGTACTCCTGGCTAATAACATTCATACTGATATCTTTGCTATTCCTAGTAGAAGCAACAGGAATAATCCAAATGACGGTCAAACATGTACTTGCACTCCTTATGTTCACAATGATCGTCACCGCAAAAGGTATCCAGTGGTATCTCTTCAGGAAAGGCATAAAAACATAGGTGTCTTTACCATTATAGTATACCCTTAGTACCATAAATAAAAATTTTATTTTTGGACTTTTATTATATCTATCCAATAAGTTACCGCATATTTTACAACAATCTATTTTTACAAATATATCCAATAAGTTACCGACTATTTCCCCAAATTCTAAAATATAACAATTTCATTATTTTGATAGATTTTTTGCATTAACGATTATTTTACATTATTCTACTGCACTTGATTTTGAAACTATCATATTTATAACAAAACAATTATATAGCAGTCATTATATTTTTTAATTAGTGATAAAATGAATTACATAAATAACAAAAATAATAATCAATCTAAAAAACAAATTAATCATTATAGTAAAGAATGGTTAAAAATAACAGAATTGCAGAAAATATTATCATTACATGACCTATCGGAAAAATATGAGGTATGGATTACACTACTTTATTATCCTGCTCTCAGGGTATCTGAAGCACTAATGTTCGTGTAAGGGATATAGACTTTGATAACAGTTCTGTTGAGATATGGAACGCTAAAGGCGTTAGTAACAATGACCTTAGGAAAGCACCATTACCACAGGAAGCACAAAAAATAATATCAAGATATATAAAAAATAATCCCCTGAAACACAATGATTTTATAATGTTCAGCAATAAAAGTAGTCAAGTGCAGTAGTTCCGAATGACCTTAGTTCCGATTAACTGCTCTTTTTACAAACTGCAAAACTTATGCTATCCAATTACAATGATTTTACCAAAAACACTTTTTCCAAAAACATGGAATTGTTGTATGTGAACAACAACAACAATAGCTCCATGAATTTCGAAAACACTGCCAGCTTGCTGGCCGTATCATCAGAACTGTTTAGTAAAAATGATATAATAACCTTGCCATCAAATGTAAAATTTGATTACCAAGATGTTGTCACAGTCATGTTACATGCCGCAACATCCTCTACTAACTCTCTTGAAT
>JAVEPM010000262.1:0-2818 GCA_034008115.1 Methanolobus sp. | reverse complement strand
GCTATCCTGAGCCACCGGTGCGCAAGGGCGAAATTCGCTATCCGAATCTGCTTGACCATATTGACGCTGTCAAGTCTCGCGGAATTCCCGGCGAGATGGAAGTATTGATTGCCGTTTTGCGCTACGGCTTCGCAATGCGAGATCGCAAGCACCTAACAGAAAAAATGATAAACATAATAACAAAATAAAGGAGAAAACAATGACTAATTTCAAAGAACATGAAGGACTGCTATTCAAAATGCTGGAAGAGCCAGTACCGTTGAAAGAAAATGACGAGAATGTGCTTGTGAGATTTATCACGCACGGCATCATTGGAGAATACGTTATGGCGCATTGGTTGGATTGCAACCAAGAGAATAAGCCAATATATATTGATGATGTAGACAGCGATGGTGATGTAACAATATGGATTGATGAAAATAGAAATGAACATCACTGTTTACCATTTCCTATGTTTGAAATCATTGGGACACTTGTCAAAGAAGGCTCTAAGGAATGGGCACTGTATCAGATGATGCGTGGGAACAAGGTTAGACATAAGTTTCATATTTTGCCAAACACTCACTACGCAATGAATGAAAAGCGTCAAATAGCTATATTCACAACGCCATCTTCCATGATTGACGGAGGCGATGTTATTTGTCATGCAAACGATTGGCTTACGTCCAGGCAGGTTGACACAATGATTGACGAGAGAACTGGCTGGCAAATCTACCACGAGCCTGAGCAGCTCAATACTATGCCAGTAAATGAGTTTGCAGACTTGCTCGATGCACCGATTGGATGGATATGCAAAACGAGAGATGGTGACAGTTTCCCGTTAAAATACATAGAAGTCTCCCCTACTCGATATGCTTATGAAGATAAAAGCGGGCTTACTGTATATGTGATGGCTAATGGGCGCTACAAGAAAAATGGCATAGATGGGCGAGATATTATTTCTTGCGAGCATGAGCACCCGAAGCATGAATCACAATACAAAGTTGGCGATTGTAGAATTGAATTTGTAAAGAAAGAATTATATAATTTGCTTGACAAGATATGACGCTGTGTATTCTTGACGCCATGAAGGAGATTAAAAATGGAAGTCAAATTATTAACAGTTAAAGAGGTCGCAAGATATCTTGGCGTGTCTGTTAGGCAGATTTATCGTCTTATTGACAAGGGAATGCCATCTCTTAGGGTTGGGAAGTATCACCGCTTCAATAAATATGATATTGACAAATGGACGAAAAAATGCCAGAATTAAAATGTGTTTGCCTGCAATGTGGTATCCAGTTTTACAGAAGCGAATACGATGTAAAACGTGGAAGAAATAAATACTGTTCCAGGGCTTGCCATCACAAATCTATGGAGACTAAGATAATCTGCACATGTCATGAGTGCGGAGAGCAATTTAAGGTTGCTCCTTACAGACATAAGACAAATAGGGGCAAATATTGTTCTAAAAAATGCTATTCATTGGCTCAGACTAAGATGACAGGCATAAATAACAGTAATTGGAAAGGTGGATTAGTTACCATAATATGCTTAATGTGCGGAAAGCCATTTAAGAGAAAACAATGTCAATCATCGTCAATGTTCTGCTCAACCAAATGCAATGGGGCGTATAAATCTAAATATTTTAGAGGAGAAAATAGCCCAGGGTGGAAGGGTGGAATTGCGCCTGAAAACATCCTTGCAAGGAATTCCGATGAATACCTTGAGTGGAAAAAACTTGTTTACGAAAAGTATAACTACACCTGCGTTAAATGTGGCAGCAAGGAAAAGCCAAATGCACACCATATAATTCCGTTTTCCGTGGACAAGTCACTCAGGTTTGATGTAACCAATGGAATTGTGTTGTGTAAAAAATGCCACATCAAAGAACATCAAAGATTATGCAAATTAAGGAGAAACCAATATGATATATTTACGTAACGCCCTCGACACCCCCACCCGTAAGATTGTGGAAGGCTTGCTGAAGGCACAAAAAATAAAGAAAACAAATGCACAGGAGGAGAAACAAAGTGATTGATTACAAGAGAGAAGAAGAGCGCGAGCAGGAAGAATATGAAGAGTATTTAGCTAAAAGAAGGTGGCAAGAACGCAGAGCGGAAGATCAGGCTGAGGAAGATTATTGGTTTCAGAGAATGCAACATGAACAATACCTTGCCAAACAAGCTGAATCATATTATGCAGAGCAAGCGCAATTTTATTACCTAATGCTACATGTTGTGCATATCCTTAGGCGACATCTAAACGCCATTCTAGAAAAGCAGGGGGAGGATGAGAAGAATGAGAACTATAACCATAAAGCGTCCACAATACAGTAGCTTGCCAATGGTAGCCTTTTGCGAATCCGTAATTGACGATATAAATACTCTCGGTATAAGTGGTTTGCATATCATGTATCACGGTAAGCCTATGTGGATTAAAGAATCAACATATAAAGATGGCGACGAGTGGCACAGAATAACCGCTTATATAACTGATGGGAAACGTGGAATCAATATCACTTTCACGGAAGAAGCCGTTAAGGTGGAGGAGGAAGAGTGAAATACATCGTATCCATAACATTAACGGGTGAAGTAACGCCCACATACCCTAAGCATGATGGTTGGTTTTGGATATTTTATTCTTCTGATGAGTATTCACAGCTTGAGCTTGATGCTCTTTCGCCAGAGGATAGGAAGATTGTGGAAGAAAAACTAAAAGCATGGGAGGAAGAGAAATGATTGACCTAAAACCATGCCCGTTTTGCGGGAGTGAGGCAATAGTGCCAGCCGTGCCAATAGGTATAACAGATGATGACGCCCCCGTAGAGTGCACCAATATG
>JAVEPM010000261.1:0-2821 GCA_034008115.1 Methanolobus sp. | reverse complement strand
AGGGTCATGATGGTAGCACTCACTTATCCGTACTTCTACTCCTGAATAGTCTATCTCTAATAGCTGGTGACCTGGCTTAGGAAATATCGCTTTGCGAGTAATCTCCATAGCCTCTTTATCTCGCTTGGGAATATTTTGGAAGTTTATCCGCTCCGATGAATTATGTACGCATATTTGGTTCACGATAAAATTATGATATTTTTCCACTTCAATATCGTACACATCCACCAGCTCATCAAGGTACTCTATTGTGTGGTCTGTATGATTAGACAGTACCTTACTGGAAAAACGTGCATCTGATAACTCCTTTGCTTGCACGTATGTTCCATCTATTAGACGGATTTTGTGCTCAGGTGTCACATCTAAGTACCCTTTTCCACCTCCACCTTTTACAGAATAATGGATTCGCACAACTTTCTTATGCCCTGTTTTACCTGCCCATAATACTTTTTGAATGGACGGGCGCAATTCATCGTCAAAGCAATATACGAAATCACCTTTTTGAACTGTTTCTATAGGCACGCCATCTGGATGCGATTCAAAATTACGCATAACTAATACTTTTGAGCCTTCAGCTATGCAGGATCTAAAAGTTTTCACTGTATGCAAATTAAAGAAAGGATGCAAGTATCCGCCTACTTGTTCTCTTATGAAAGCATCCAGATACGTATCTCGCACCTTTTTCAATTTGCGCATTTCCAAAATCCACTTTATCTCAGGAATATCAATCTGGGAAAGTGCTTCATCGTCTGTAGCACCTTTGCCAGATGGTGTCAACTTTGCAGGGGTGATTTTCCTAACATTGTACAAAAGGTGTGCTAACTGCCAATTAGAATCAGGGTTAGCCTTAGCACCGTACACCTTCGTCCAATGCGTATAGAATTTAGTATCCCTGAGTTTTCTATCCAATCGTGCTATTTTCTTATCAAGGTGCGCTTTTTTCTTGACGCAATAATCCACATCAATCCGCATTCCTTCTTGTTCTGCCCTCGCAAAAGCAAGGATACCATCTTGCAATAGCTGATATGCTTCAGGAAGATTAGGTGTCAGTTGCATCCTATGTACCCTCCTTGCTGAATCCATTGCTTTTGTCTAGTCGCCAACCGGTAAGTGAACAAACTATCCATACCACAGTATATCAAGAGTTTATTCCAAATATCAGATCCCACAGGAACATCAAGCAATTTGTTCATGGAATTGCTGTCTTTATCATCCGCCGCTTTAAGATATGGGGCGACCTCATCATCATACCCTGCTACACCAAAATTGATATAGGTTTGTATCTTCAATCCTGTAATGTCTGGTCTGTTGTCAAGAATATGGGTAGCAAGCATTGTATCCCATATCCAGTTCTTAACTTCATACCCAAGTATGTTGTATGTCCATGTGTGTTCAAACTTCAGATTTTGGGCAATCTTTCCTATCTTGTCTGATTGCAAAATTTCCTTAAGCAGTCTATTTCCTTTCTTACTTTTAGGCATTCCAAAAACTATTGCATCTTCAGGATTACTGCACATGGACATGCAGATGATTTTGTGCTTGCTTGTATCATGTGGTTTAAGGCCCGTCGTTTCATAATCAATAGCAATAGGAAACGGAAACTTTCTAGAAAGAAACTCTTCAAAAATTCCTACTAGCTCACTTTCTGATTTTACTATCTTGATAGCCGTCATTTCATCTGGATATGTTTGCATAGACATGTCCACTGTATTTAATGCCCTGTCAAGGTCCTGTTTCCATACTGTTCGATATTCCTGTGCATCTTGTTTTTCTACAAACTCTGGATGAAATATCGGGCAGATCCACGTATTGTATTTCCTATCTGGAATAGTAAATCCTCTCCATTTATTCATTCCACCTAAATTCTTTGTCCAGATAGAACCTATCACGGAGTTTAATGCTAGTTCACCTACAAGAATTATCACTTTAGGTTTATACTGCTCAATAGTAGATAGCACTCTTCGTCGGCAACATTGAACTTCTTTTGTCCACGGATTGGTGGTTTCCTTGGACCCTGAAGCATAGCAAGACAAAGCAAAGAGATTCAGACAGTCTTTGAACAAATCAACGCCTCTGCGTTCAAATTCTCGCCGAAGCGTTGTTCCAAATCTGTCTTGCCACGGTTTGCCTACCCGATCATCTCTACTGCTTGGCATATCACCAATGACCATTATTTTCTTTTCAAATTCCCCGAATGGTGCCATTCTAGGAGACGAAATATCTTTATACAACCCACAAGAAGCGCAAGAGAAAGCCTTATTACCACTAGGCCTAGTTTTAGATTTAGTTTCCTCTACTGAAAAGAATCCACTAGCCATCTTACTAGCCTTTCATTTCTAGAACGCCAACATACTCCCAATTATCTCCAATGAATTTAATGGCATTCTCGCTAAGGATGCATTTTTTAAGCATTTTACTTACATCCTTGAGAAGTTCAGGACGAATAGTAAATTTCTTTTCCTCACCTTTGTATTTCAAATTCATCTCTTCTTCAAACCAGCCAACCTCAGACTGACCACGAATAATCATGCGTTTGGGCTTGATAGTTATTGTTACAGCATTACTTTCTGCTTCACTGGAAAAGATAGACGCACGATCCAGCACTTCTTCAATGGATTTAGGCAATTCAAAGTCCTCACCCTGCACATCCATATATTTCGACACATCTGGAAATGTATCTCCGAAGAAAGTTCGGCAAGAATATTCTGTGCCTTTTTCCGTCTTGAAATGTATCCATCCATGCCCTTCCGCAATATGTGTGGGAATACATCCATTCAATCTCTTTATAGTGCTTGCTGGCAGAAGAAAAGTAGATACGGGC
>JAVEPM010000260.1:0-2822 GCA_034008115.1 Methanolobus sp. | reverse complement strand
TATTGATAATCTATAGATAAACCAATTGGACTGGTTTTTCGTGTGGGAAGTCGTCCATCGGATGAGAACTCATAAGTTGTGACCAACGCATTACCTGAACTGTATAATCTGACACTATCAGTTAATACGTTACCAAAAATATCATATGAAAAACTACGAGATTCTGTTTTTTTAGATGCAGGCGTAATATATGTTGTAACTTTTGAAGGAAGGAATTGAGTGTTATATTCAGTTATTGTCTTTTCTTCCAAAATTTGTCCATTGCTAACTTTATTGATTTGAACAAATGTTGGTAACCCAGTTATACGAACATTACTATTTATTGTGTTTTGATATATGATAGATGTACTCTCACTAATACTACCACTAAAAGTTTTCGAAATATTTTTCGGATTTCCGTACTCCCAGTTACTATACGTCGTTGTTTGGGTATTGGAGGTCAGATGGTCAGTCTGAGTCTGTGAGGACACATAAGGAAATATCCTTTTTGTTCCGGTTAGCAAAAATGAATTATTGAAAATTGTTGTAGATAGTAACATATTGGATGTTGTGTAAACCTTTTGTTCAGTAATAAATGGATTAAAATAAGTTGCATTATAATTGTACTGTGTAACTGATTTTTGTGATTTAGAGAAATCCGTTGCTGTTATTTCTCCAAAACAAAGAAATCCTTTACCTTGTTTATGCAAACGCAGATTTTTATAATTATAGTATTGAGAGGAGAGGGTTCCTCCTGTATATTGGGTTAAAGATTTTACAACTGTCAATGGTATTTTACAGTTAACAACAGGATAAACAGGTATAGTTCCTGTTTCTGTATATGTAGCATCTTCACTGACAGTTGAATAATCAAAAGAGGTAGTGTTTCCAAAACCGTCAATAATATTTCGGACAAGAAGGTTCTGATCGTCAGTAAAAAACGAAATTACACATGCATCAGAATATGCGGCTATACAAAACTCATCTCTACCATCCCCATCGAAATCAGAAATACTAAAATTACTTTCTCTATTATACCTTCTAAACTTACTTGCATGTATATATGATGTATAATGCTCTTTAATAACAAAATCATTCTTCCCGTTAAACAAACCAACTACAGGATTGAGAAGCGTGTCATTTCCTTGAATAACTTTGTTAAAAAACAATACGTCTGATTTGCCGTCCTTATTGAAATCACCAACAAATAGTTCATCACCAACTTCTGGAAATCCAGGAATGGTGACATCCTTTTTCAAGAAGCATGTTCCGGTTGAAAAAAGAATAAATATATTATCAAGATTTGAGAGATTTTGAGAAAGGTCTTGAGCAAGAATATCTGTTTTTCCATCTCTGTTGTAATCGCCAGGGAAAACGGCAAATGATGTTGAAATTTCAGAAGTTGTGAATGTTGTGAGTTTTTGAAAACTGGTTCCATTCAGTTCATATACCCAAGCTGAAGTTCCGTCCATTACCAAAATATTAGTTTTACCATTGCCATTAAAATCAATCAAATGAATGCTGCTCAAGGATCTTACAATACAGTTTGTTCCCCAATTATCTATTCCTCCACTGGCGATTTTTATTCCATTCTCATTATAAACATCTTGTGTGTTTTTTACAAGTATTTCATCTTTTCCATCGCCATTAAAGTCCCCAGTCAATGCTTCACCTCCTATCGCTTCAAAACCTTTTCCAGTGCTAACCAAATGATTCCCATTATACGAATAAAAATCGTATATCCAATAACCAGAATTGCCCGTAGGCTGTTTTGTAATAAGATCTATTGTACCGTTCCCATCTAAATCAGCAACAAGATGCTGAAAATAAGGTATAGAGTTCTTTTTATTAAAGTTTATAGAACCCCAAGTTGAATTCGAGACATAAAGTGATATTGAATCAAATTGATTGTAATAGGGTTTAGTAGGAAAAGAAAGAAAATCAGTTTTTCCATCTCCTGTAAAATCAGTAAAAACCGGGAAATAACCTTCTCTTGGTGTCGATAAAAATGCTAGATCTTCATTTGCATATCTTGAACTCTCACCGATAAAATCTCCCCAGTCAATTTTGGTTGAATTAAAGTGTGTGTTATCAATTCCAAACTCTGTTATTTCAGTAAGCTTGGTATAGTAACCATCGTAGAAATAATTAAATTTGTATTCTTTTATTTTATTATCCGAAACTGAGGTTCGGATTTTATTCAAAATAACAGTTGATTGCTGTTTTTTTCCTGAAACATATGAAATAATTGTATCGCTACGGGTTTCATAAAAGAACTCAATTTTGCAAGTTGGCGAATGATTTACATTCCCTGTATATTCAATGTTTTTTAACCGGAATTCTTTAGTATTACTATCTTTTTCATAATCATACAAAATGTAATTCCCGTTTATATCTGTAGATTTATTTAGTAGCCATATAAGTGTTGTGCTTGTTCCTTGAGCTTCTATATTAGAATTTGTTGTTGCTCCGAACTCCAACACAAGACCGTCTTTTGTTTTTACTTCAAAAGCAGGCAATGAGTTTATAGTTTTATAGATTATTTCGCTGTAACTTTCTGTTTCAGTTGCATATTTTGCTCCAGTAATCAAGTTGCTTCCTGAGGTTCTCATTAAACGTTGGCCGTTAAGCAACAAATTATCACTTGTTGTTAGGTCTGGAGCAGTCGCATTACCATCATGGTAATAGGTTTTTCCAGTTCGGGTGATTGCCGAAAACGCTGATAAATTACAACGATAACCAAGTAATCCATTCTCGGCCTGACTATCGTATATCACAGACAAATATGGTTGGATGCCATTTACACCAGCAGGAATATGAATGGGAATCTGATATTTGGCAGC
>JAVEPM010000259.1:0-2835 GCA_034008115.1 Methanolobus sp. | reverse complement strand
AATTCTACGATTTTTCAGCACTCTTTTTTTATTGTTATTCTTTATTTTTTGCAGTCCATAGCAATACCGCAAAATAACTATTACCAATCTTTTTTATTCGTTTTTTCTAAACTTATTTGTAACGGTTGCGTGTATGAAACGTTTGGCATTTCGAAGCGATTTCCTATCAAGGTACAACTACTTTTGATACGAGCTGAAACGCTTGATAAACTACTGACTGCCAAATGTTTTATACACGATGTTAGGGCTTCGTGCTTTCATTTATTGGTTTTATATCTTCTATTTTATCTTTTGACCCACCTTCCTTAAACATATCGGTTTCCTTAATTTCAATAATTTTACAATCTTTGGGGAACCAAATATATCCAAGAAAGTCTACGTCAAATTCAATCATGTTATCTAATTCTTCTGCTTTCTTTCCATTCTTAACATATTCTTCTTTTAGGTTTGGATTAGAATTAAGGTCTGTAATATTGCAATATATATGAAGGTCTGAATCAATATTCGTCATTTTACTCCAACGGTCTTTAGTTTTCTGTGGTAAATCTTGTATTTCCGACCAGTCACGGTGCTTAACCATGGGTTTTCCAGACTTTTCAATTAGATACAAAGTGTTATGTACCATCGAATATCCTGAATTATAGCTATATATTGGAATTGAATTAAATCTATAATTTTCGTTACCTACAGGTTCAGTTATATTAGCGCCCTTGAAATCTTTATGATATTTTATATTTATTCCGAAACTTATCAATATATAATCATCAGGAGAAGGATTTAATTTGTCAACTGCATCAAAAATCTGCCCGCTTGGTACTTCATATTTTCTTTGTTTTGGTAATAATGATAACTTAGTTGCAAAATGAGTATAATACTCGCTATTAATAGCTTGCCCCGTTATTGAATCCGCATTTAAGTGATGAATGCTCGTGTTGTCAATAAAAGCTTCTCTACTCAATAAAAGTCGAGTACCTCTGATTACTTCCATGTATCCACTAATAGAATCTCTATTCTCTTTATCTATATCAGTATCAGAACTAATCCTCTTGATATCATCAAAAGCATTTTTAATGGAAGAAACTGTATTTGACTTCAATGCTCCTGTTTTTTCCTCTGAAAGTTCTGTCGTCTGTAATGTTTGTTGAAAACCATCTTTTATTTTTTCTGCAAATTTTTCAATATATGTTAAAGGCGGTTCTATATTTAGTTTTTCACAATATTTTTCTGTAATTATATCTAATCCAAGTTCTTGTAACAAGTCCTTATTTTCAAGATGTTTTTCGATTATCCGACTAAAGACCACCAAATTATCTTGCCACTCTCTTTTTTCACTTTGTTTTTCAGGTATTTGAGGAAGACCATGCAATGGATGATTTCCATAATATCCAGAGGTTATGTAAAGCCTCAAAAATAACAAACCAAGATATTCACAAATTACAAATTTTACATCTCGTTTATTATTCATGTTGTCAAAGCTCAAGTCTTTAAACCAAAAACGGATAACGATTGTTGTACTATAAAACTCTATGCCTAAATAAGTGAAAAACAGTTCAAAAATACTTTGCGGATTTTGAGGAACTAAAACATAAGAAGGGGGTTGAGATTGAGTGTAAAACCAAGCTTCCTTTAGTGCAGAATACTGTTTTTTATACATAAGGTAAGCTCCAAGTGCAGTTTGTAACTGAATGAAGTACTCTCTGTTTTGAGTAAACTTTTTTCTTTTTTCAATACTTACTTTTGTTTCTTTGAAATTATCGTCATGATCAGGATATGGAATTTTCAAATGAAAATCACAATATTGATGTGAGTTCTGCCAGAATCCTAAAACTTTATCTGTTCTTCCATATTCAATAACTGCGACAAGATTCCTCCAAATAGCATTGTAAGATTCTTGATGTAAGAATTGCGGAGCATGTTCTCCATAATTCTCAGTAAAGAAGATTGAACCTATAAACGACTCAAATCGTTGATAATAGAACTCCTCATTAACTTTCAAATAAGTAGTTACAATGTCAAAACTGGCATTATATAATTCTGAAGGATATTTTACATATTCTTCATTTTTTTGGTCAACAAACCTAAAAAAGCCAAAAGCCCGATATATAAATAAATCACGAATATTATTTTCAAGATTTCGGTCTTTATTATTGATTGAATAGATAAACAAGTCAATAATAGGATGCCAATAATTAAGTATTTTATCTTTTATCTTTTCTGGGTTTTTGTTTTTCTCTCTCTCTTCTATGTATTTATCAAATGTGAACCTTTGAAAATATAGATTAAATAAATCATGTCCATTTTGATATTTTAAAAGTAAACTTAGATATGGAAAAAATAAAGAAATTAGGGATACTACTGAAATAAAAGCAACAACAAAAACACCAAGTGACATTACAAAACAAAGAATTGTTAATCCTACTGATATAATCAAATTCCAGTAAAATAATTTATGCAGAATTTCTTTCTTAAACTGATTAATTATATGTGTAGAATTATACTGTTCATTAAGTTTACTTACAGTTTGAATTATCAGTGGATATGCTATACCTAAAATAGCAGGAACAAAAGCAAGAACTATCTTAAACATTGGATTGTCAATGTATAGTTTGATAATCAGTTCCTTTAACGGTTGAAATACCGCATAAAGAAAGTCATAAAAAACTAAATATATTTCTTTTATTGTTTCAACTATTTCCATTTGTATCTAATTTGTACTACGGTTCTTCAGCATGAGCCCTAACGTTCCGCAAGTAAACACCGTAGCCCTGTGTTGCGCCTGCGGCAGGGCTATGGTGTTTACTTGCTGTTACAAATAGGGTTTGTTTTTCGTCGAAC
>JAVEPM010000258.1:0-2836 GCA_034008115.1 Methanolobus sp. | reverse complement strand
TCTACTAATCAAATTAAGAAGTTCTTTTTCGTTTTTCGAATCCATATAAATAATAGCTTTGTGTGCATACAATCTATA
This sequence comes from Methanolobus sp., assembly GCA_034008115.1. Lineage (GTDB taxonomy): Archaea > Halobacteriota > Methanosarcinia > Methanosarcinales > Methanosarcinaceae > Methanolobus. The sequence goes on along the minus strand of JAVEPM010000258.1, from coordinate 2,758 downwards.
TTCATTGGCATAATCAGAAGCTAGAGAATTGCTTAAGGCAAGTCCACGTTCTGTAATGGAATATATAAAGCCGTCATTTGAATAAGAAACCTTAACCAAGTTTTCTAAAACAAGCTGTTTAATAGCTAGTTGAGATAAGGCTCTCCTCGCAGAAAATTCAGAAAAACTAAACTCATTTTCACCGTGAAGGTTATTGTGAGATAGTCCAAACTCTTTTGAGTAATTTGAAATAAAATCTGCTGTCACCAGGTTATCAAATGTAAGCTTTCTCTTTTTAGATAAAGTTAAGAGAAGTAGTAATCTCATAGATATTTCAAATTCAGTATTGAAAACCTTATCATTCATCTTCATCCACCCAGCGAACGCAACCGTCATTAACCAATAGATGACAGGTTCCTTTCTTTTCTTTTGGACCTACAAGATTTTGGAAATTATCGACAACTGATGTGGTAGAACAATCTACAACCTTTTTCATTACAGCTAAAAGCCTCTTGTATCCATCATCGTAATCATCCCATAAAGTATCTTTAATGTAATCATGTGTTTCAGACTTCCACTTCTTAGAATGTTCTTCGCCTTTATCTATAGATTCTCGAATAAAGCGGTCAATACGCAATGCACTATAATAATTGATTCGTTGATCAGAGAAGTTTCTTTTGAATTTTGTAGGTAACGAGTCTAAATCAGCTTTTGTCAAATTACCAGATTTTATAGCTTCTGCATAAGCTGCAAGAAGCTCACTAACATATTTCTCTTCTTCAGGAGCAATGTCTTGTGGAGGCTCGATCTCCTTAGGAATAGATATTTCAACATTACCTATATGTAATTTTCCATCAGATTCGTCATAATAAATAGTTTGAGAAGGTAAAGATGCTAATTTAGAAGGGGAAGTTGCATTATTAGAAACATTGATGCTAGACGATTCTCTGCCTTCATAAATGTCATCTAGAATTTGAAGAAACAAATCAGCACAAGCATATCCTAAAACTTCATCGGGATTGAAGCCTGGAATCATTTTTTTGATTTCATCCTCAATAGCCATCTGATTATGATCGTTTAAATTACTTATGTAATTTGCAAATTTATCTGTATCTTTACGACTAATAACTACATGTACCTTTTTGGGGTTCAAAGGATTACTACCCTTTATCAATCGATCTAATGAGTCTGGTTTGAGAACACCAAAAGGGTTATATCTATCATTCTCAGACAATTTTATTTCTTCCACCGTTTGAGGGGCTCTCATGATATTGTCAAAAAGCGACAGAAAAAACTCATATGGTTTATATGATGTACCACTGTGTTTATAAAGTATATTCGCAAATTCACTAAAGAGCATTATCTGCCACCTCCAACTATATTTCCGAATCTTTCCGAACCTCTCCGAGTCCTTCCTTAATGGAAGGTCTTTTTTTTATACAATTTTATTAGTGATTGAGTGATATTGAAGAAGAAATTGCAAGCAAAAAAGACTGCTTAAATTATATCACGAAAAATCACACATTACCAGAAGAAAAATTCACAAAAGCAAATATTTTATCATTTATTGTTGAATTTATCTTCAAAAATGGAAAGGAGGTAGTGCAGATGGCCAAACGTAATACGAAGCAAACATCAAAAAGAGTTGCGTCAAAAGCAAGCAAAATTCTTAACGATGGACGCTACAGTAAGAAATCCAAGTCAGTGGCTGGCAGTGCTTTAAGTCAAACTAGACCAAGCAAGAAAAAGTAATTTTCAGAACAGATGATAGGTAGCGACAGATTTGAATAATCAGCCTACTTATCCTCCCTAAGGGAGAAATCTATCCAGAGCGGTTATCGCTCAACAAAATCAATCTCAAAGTCCTAGTGCGCATACGGACGGCGGGATGCATAAGAGTTCAGAACACAGTAATAAAGACTGTGTTTGGAATGAAGATGCACCCACCGTTATTTCGTGTGCCCTTTTTTAGGACAAGCGGAGTCTGTGGTCATCTTCACCGCAGGCTCTTTTTGTATTCCGCCGCCCAATGACTAGGCGGGAAGGAATACTTTATGAAGATTCGAGTTTTATATGAAGACAACATTAAAAACGGTCACAAGAACTACACCACAATTGAAATTCCAGATGGAGATTACAGCGTCATGCTGGATATCGACTATGAGCAACGTCTTGCAGAAGCAAAGCCTGAAAAGAAGGCAGAGGTGAAACGCTGCGAGACTCTACAAGAAATGTTCGACCTCATGAACAACAAGGAATATAACCATTGGCGCCGCTACCATAGGCACCTTGGTAATACCAAGACACCTTATCGAAAAGATGATGAAGTTGAAATTGATGTCATGGATACTTTCGCTGATAACTCCCAGGAGATAGAACGCAATCACCAAGATGAGTACGAATCTGTCTGCCAATGGATACGCACCGTTCTTGGCAAAAAGCAGGACTGGGCAGATATGTTCATTGCAGTACGGATTGACGGTATGTCGATTCGAGAATATGCCAGTTCCATCGGTGTTAATGAAAACAATATTACTCAGAAATTAAAGCGAGCAACCAAGAAATTAGAACAAGAATATAAAAAACGTCAGATTTGACCTTCTCCCAAGGCTACTAGGTAGGAGGTCAAGACCTCCAAAAAAACACAAGGAGGTAATTCGAATGGAATTACAAGTTTACAAAAATGCAGAGTTTGGCTCTGTACGTACTACAACGATTGCTGGTCAACCTTATTTTGTAGGTAAGGATGTAGCTGATATTCTCGGCTACTCAAATACTC
>JAVEPM010000063.1:0-19194 GCA_034008115.1 Methanolobus sp. | reverse complement strand
ATGACATTTGTAGCGCTGGCGGCCAGCAGCCATACCATTCTTTTTGTGACTGGAACTCTTACATTTTGGGCAGTTCATAAAGAATATAGGTTCTTATCATATATAACTACCATTTATTAACAATGCCCTTTTTTTTAATCGTCAACATCGATTTTTCGTAACTCATTTTCAACAATGCAACAATCCAGACTTGAACTAGAAACGATGTACCCATCCGCCGCAGGCGGCACATTGCATAAAAATCAGTGAAAAAGTGGCGCTTTGAACAATAAGCTATGTAATGTACAAAGGTATTTTTGGCTCTGTATAATATCCCTTTAAATCAATATCAATCAAGCAATATTGCCATTTGTCTTCGGTATCATAAAATGCATTAAAAATTTTGATAACTTTATTCTTGCCTGAATATCAAGGATTTCTATAAAACCGCTTTTTTAGTTTCTTAATATGTGTTTCTAAATAAATAACAGATGAAAGTTGAACTAAACATTTGATTCCTGATTCATTAACTATAATTAAGAATAGCAGAGAACAGATTACACACATGTATGTGTTTCACTGGTCTGCATTTATTTCATAGATATCAAAAAAGGTAAAGAATCTCACAATCTTCCAGGCAACAATATTCCCATCAAACAGAAAAAGCCTGTTAAGGCATACATTGCCCATGTGGCCTGCTTTTCCGTGACTCTGCGATAGTAAGGTAATACCCATTTCAGTGTAAGTGGATTTGGTACTTCAAGGGTTCCATCTTCTCTTTCCTTTCCAAATTTTGCTTCCGGGAATTTCATTGCTCTCCAGTAAACATACATAAGGAAGTTCACGGTATGGGGAATGAGCATAATAAAACCACTTATAATGAATCCCTGTATCACTATGAGGGTCCCTATGGCAGCTCCTATGGTAAGTGAACCCACATTACCCCAGAATATCTTTGATGGATATTTATCATACATGAAGTAGCCAAGAGTTGCCCCTGTTATGCTTACAATTGCAATGATATGGTCAACATCTCCCATTAATACTGATTTAGCAATAAGTGATATAAGCACGATCACAGAAAGGCCCGAAGCCAAACCGTTATAACCAGAATGCATATTCACAAGATTGGATGCCACTAAAACATAGGTAGGTACAATGAACTGCAGGTACAGGATACCAAGCTCAATATTACCAATACTGGGTAGTGTAAATGCAGTATGTGTGGCATACTGTATCAATGGATAGGAACAGTAGTACATAAGAAGGAGTTTGGTCACCCTTCCAATATTTATCATATCATCCAGTATTCCAAATAACCCGAACATGGCTATTACTATAAGAACAACATAATTTGTTGAAGAGAATTTGAAAAACAGCGTGTTCAATGAGAAACATACCATGGCAACAAGAAGAATGGCAATGCCACCTCTATCCGGGATCATGGTCATTTCTTTCTTGTAATAGTCTCTTACACAAAACCCTCTTTCAGTTAGCTTTTTAATGAAATATGGCATCGAAATAAAAGTTATTATAAATGGCGCCAGGAAATTACTTGCAAGGACCAATGCCATTAGTGTTGATGGTGATTCAAGATCCAGCATATTTAAATCCTCTGTTTTTTAAATCCTCTGTTTTTTGAATGAAATATTTTTAAAAATTCTATAGTTTTATATGTTTATTTTATATATATATTTGATGCCATCAATATTTTACTTATATGGAGCTTAGCTACTAAGATAGTCCCATAACCCATATAAAAAGGATACCCCCGCCACATCTGTAAAAGGATTTAGCGGCAGTTTATCTCACATCCAACCATCCAGCATTTACCTTGTAGGTGGTCTGTCAAAGAAGATATTCTTTCCTTTGACACTCAACGGAATGGCCATTGCAAGATCGGCATCGATCATGTCAAAGTAACATGCAGCAGCGCCAGCAGAGTACAGCACCCTGTTATCAATGCACAGATCTTTTGCTTTTGACACCGCAGACCCCACAGCAATTCCAAGGTCCATGTATTTGATCATACAGTGCGGACCTGTAAAATCTACCTTGATTTTCTTTTGCTCAAGCATTTCCTTGCATGTCTTAAATCCGCAAGCTCCACAGTTAAGTGAGCTAGCACCGGAGGACTTCAGGCCGATAAGGATCAGTGAATCAGCATCTCTTATATTTTTTGCATCACGTATCAAAAACTTCATGCCTTTTATATCACTGAGCTCTTCCATTTTATCAGCCAGTTGCATTCTGTCAGAATCATCAAGAAGGAAGCTCACAATATCATCGACACCTTTGCCCTTGGGTGCGGTCCTTGCAGCCACAAGGATTGTTTTTGCAAGCGATTCAAGCACCTCAAATTCGGGATTTTGTTTCATAAGAATAGAAAACGTTGCAATGATATTTATCCTTTCAGATGGGGGGCGAAAATAATCAAAAAATAAAGGTAACTATTCAGCCTGATAAAAACGCTATCTATAACAATCTTGACAAAAAGTTGAAATGTAATTTCAGTATGGACATTTATTTTGATTGTTACTATTGATTGCTTTTTTGATTGTTAGATTGTTAGTGGGCAGATATCTCCATTTTGAAGAAATCAGTACCAATAGGCAGATTGTGCTAGGCTGAATAGTTACAAATAAAGATTAAGAGCAGGCATTATTCTGCTCAGAGTGTGATTATATCAGGACCATGAGATGTATCAAGCTTCTCAAAGCCTAGCCCCTCATCGGAAAGTATTTTCTCAATGGAAGTATCGAGTATACGGATAAGATCCTCCCTTGAGACCTTTGTGATAGCAGAAAGAAACTTCAGATGCTGCTCATCTTCAACGGCCTCTTCCAGTATTTCCACATAAGGCTCACCAAGGGATGAGGTCAGATTAGCCTTGATGAGACCTTCACTGAACTTGAATGTCATCTTTATATGACCAATGAAATCAGGATTTAGCTCTTTTAATTTCTCTTTGAGAACAGTGAGCATGTGCACAAGCATTATAGTGATCTTATCTGAATCCAACTCATCGCCTTTGAGCAGATATTCCCCGGCATAGCTGCCAACACCGGACATCTCAATGGAATTCAGGTGCTCGCTCTGCCTGAGTATTTTGCTCTCACCTGTAAGCATGTCCATGAATGTCCGGAACTTTGCATCTACATTCTTAGCGGAGAATTCAACGAGTATTGCGTCAGGGTTTAGCTGCAAGATATTATTGGAAACAAATATAAGCGTTTCCATGTCCACCAGATCAATCTTGTTTAGACAGACTATCTCTGAGTCTTTTATCTGGTTTTCTATGAACCTGGGTATCTGCTTCATTTCCATTGTCATCCTGCTGGCATCCACCAGGGTAACTATAGGTGCAAAGGAAAGATCCTCTAAGCTCATCAACTCGATACCTTCTTTAATCTGGAGAGGGAACGCGATACCTGTTGGCTCAATTATAACAACATCAGGACCGTACTCCTCCATAAGAGTATTTAGCGTTATTTCCATACTTGTAAGCAGGGTACAGCAGATACATCCACTTGTAATCTCCCTGGTAACAAGGCCTCCAACAGACATTGTTTCTCCATCTACGCCAACTTCACCAACTTCATTTACGATTATGGCAACTTTATGGCCATTTTCAATAAGATGTTTGCTGAGCTTCATCAAAGTTGTAGTTTTTCCACTTCCAAGGAAACCGCCTATGATTATAATTTTCATTTTACCTCCCCTTTTTAATATCTGAATATGACGAATTAAGTAAAAAGATAAATATTCATTGATAAGAAAATCAAATCTTTTTGCTGGCTCAGACTAATCATAATGGAAGCTTTATGTGGAACCTGCTGCCCTCTCCTTCCGTACTCTCAGCCCAGATATTACCGCCATGGTCTTCCACTATCTTCTTGCAGATGTACAGGCCAAGCCCAGTACCTCCGTACTTGCGTCTTGCGGATGAATCAACCTGATAGAAACGTTCGAAAAGACCAGGGATCTTGTCTTTGGGAATACCAATGCCTGTATCCTCCACTTCAAAATGCAGAGAATCAGCTGATGCATGTGCTGATATAGTAATTTTACCGTCCTGTGGCGTGAATTTAATAGCATTGTCTACCAAATTGACAAAAACATCCATCATCTTATCATGGTCAGCAGTTATGAGCGGCAGAGTATCAGGAATCTCCTTTATAAGTTTAATATTTTTTTCCTCAGCCTGAAGTGCAAGATCCTGTATAGAATTGGTGATAACATCCGCCATATTTATTTTTTCAAACGAATAAATCAGCCTCCCAGACCCTGCCCTGCTAAGATACAACAGGGAATCCACGAGTCTGCGCAAACGCTCAGAGTTCCTTATAACAGTATCAAGCGCTTTTTTCTGTTGCGCATTCACAGAACCCAGTGTCTGGTCTGCTATCAACTGGCTGTATCCCTGAATTGAAGTAAGTGGCGTTTTGAACTCATGACTTACATTGGAAAGGAAATCATCTTTCATTCTGTCAAGAGATTTCAGTTCTTCATTAGCATCTGAAAGTTCAGCATTTGCTTTTGAGAGTTCAGCATTTGCTTTTGAGAGTTCAGCATTGACCTTAGATATCTCATCGGCATATTCCCGCAGAGTATCCTCTGCTCGTTTACGTTGTATGAGCCTCCATATACCCTCCATGAACAATGTCAGTTGCCTTGCATCTGATTTATTATATTCTTCCTGTTTGTTAGTAACGCCTGCAGCACCTACCACCTTCTTGCCATCGAAAATAGGGATGCTCATATAACGACTGAGTTTGTTATGACCCTCTGGATAACCACGTTTTAATGGATTGGGAGCATCATAATCATTAATAATTATAGCCTTTTTCTGCCTTATGGGTTCGCCCCACAGACCTGTGCTCTCAAGAGGATACTCAAGCTTCATTTCTTTGACCTTACAATTCTTCAGCATATTCTTTGACCAGGAATACACTATCAGAATAGTGCCTTCTTCATTCAGAAAAGCAATATAACCCATTTGGCTTCGGGTAAGCCGGACAGCTTCTTCCTGCACGAAATCAGCTATTTCCTTAATGGAAGCATCTGTCATCTGGTTTATCTTCAAAAGAGCTTCAAGTCTTGATTCATCAAGACGTAATGCCTCCTCTGCTTTTTTACGTACAGAGATATCTCCAAAGATACCGATGCCACCAAGGAAAGTACCATCATCTGCCACATTTGGACTGTAATCAGCCTTGAGGTAGACATCCTTACCACTGATAACTGTATGATATTTTCCTTCAAAATAACCATTTTTTCTGGAGAGAGCATCATTAATGGCTTTTTTCATCATCTTGTCAGTGATCTGCGTGACCATATCAAAACCGATGATCTCTTCCTTATTTTGCAGACCTATTATCTGCAGGAAATTCTCATTGCAGTGAGTTAAGATCCCTTTGGCATTGAAATGGAATATTCCCAAAGGAGAATTCTCAAATATAAGACGGTATTTTTTTTCAGCTTCAAGAGCAGCTTCTTTAGCCATTTTACGTTCTGTGATGTCCTGTAATGCTCCGGTGACATTCACAACTTTACCATCTTTTATTATTGGATTTCCAATTGTTCTAACCCATTTATGCGTACCTTTAGCTGTAACCAATTCCAGTTCAAGATCGTAAGGTTCGCCTTTTTGTACAGCATCATGTACAGCTTTTTCAATTAATTCTTTTGATCCCGGGGAGTAGAAACTTAATCCAAATTCAATATCTGCAGGAGTTGATGGGTCTAATTCATGAATCCTTGCAGTTTCAGGTGTCCATGTTCCCTTGCCAGTTGATGCATCAAGTTCCCAGCCTCCTATTTTGGCGATCCTGCTGACCTCAGAGAGAAAAGCTTCACTCTTAAGCAGTTTTTCTTCAGCACGTTTGCGCTCGGAGATGTCTTCAAATACTCCAATACCACCAAGGAAAGTACCATCTTCTGCAATGTTTGGACTGTAATCAGCTTTAATATAAATAGTTACATCAGTTAAAACTGTGTGATATTCACCTTCAAAGTGTCCAACTTTCCTTGAGAGAACGTCATTTACAGCTTTTCTCATTTTGGGATTTACAATTGATGCAAGCAGATCAAAACCTATAATATCTTCCCTATTCTCAACACCCATAAGTTGTAGGAATTTCCTGTTGCAATGACTGAGAACACCGTTTCTGTCAAAGTTAAATATTCCCAGAGGACTATTCTCAAAGATCATACGATATTTTTTCTCAGCTTCGATTTTCGCATCTTCAGCTTTTTTACGGTCGGTGATGTCTATAATAATTCCCTGATAGTAGGCAGGATTTCCATCTTCATCTCTGATGAGAAAAGATCTCTCTGTAACACATCGTACCTCACCAGATTTTGTGAGCAGGCGAAAATCCTTTGAAAAATACATCTTTCCCGATATCTCAACCTGTTCAACATCATTACGTACAAGATCAAGATCATCGGGATGGATCATATCCCCATATGTAATGTTGCCGGAAGTCAATTCTTCAGGAAGATAACCAAACTGTGCAATGTTCTCAGAAACAAACTCTATAGGCCAATCTCTTTTTGCAGCCCAAAGAAAAGCAACTACCGGACTATTCTTGTATATATCCTCCTGTCTTTCAATAGAGATGAACTTGCTCTTTAAATTCTTTGGATCTATAGTCTGCTCTGTGGTATTAGCAATTGTACCAAGCATCCCTGCATATTCTCCATGTTCATCCCTCAATGGAAACAAAACACCGCTATGGTAAATGTAATGACCATCGGGTTTGACAAAAGGAAATATATCGTAATTTCTGGAGTGCAGGCTCTTCTTTGCCATATGGAAAACATCAATGAACCTGAGTTCATCGGCCTCAAGTTTCCGGGGAATAAATGAGATTATTTTTGTGCCAATAACATCTTTCTCGAGCATACCTGACAGAAATTCCATTCCCATATTCCAGTAAACTATATTGTCATGCTTGTCAATGACCCAGACACCTGTCCAGACATTCTCTAATATATCACCTGGAAAAATTGCTTCTTTCTGTACGACCTTGCACGATGAAGAACTTTGAAGCAAGGTCCATCTGTCTTTCTGATTTATGATGCTACCATCATGCATCCCGATTATATCCAGTACCTCAGACCTTGTACGGGCTTCAAGTAAAAATGCAAATAAAGCAACGATGCTTTTCACTTTTATAAGGTCCATTGCCTTCTTTTCGTATTCAACGAAGCTTTCCCACGCATCTTCACCCACAATGGTGAACTTATCAACTACACGCAGGCCATCATAACCCTTATTTATTGCAATGTTGTACAGGTCTTCCCATTTTTTGATATCCCTTTGAGAAACTGCTTCTTCACCTGCAACGTTACATTCATTGCAGGAACTTAGGACCAATTGACCATTTTCAATATACTTGTCTACGTCAATACCAGCAACTTTTAGCAATTCTTTTGCATTACTAGTATCAAGCTGATCTGAAATGATCCACATACAACATTCATTGTTCCTCAAACCTGCATCCAGGAAAGATGCTGCTATATCAATAAACTCTTCAGAGTTCTCATAGAGCAGGGAAAAATTGCTCCCTGGTGTCATGTCCTCAATAAAATCAATGTCCGAATTGATGCTCTGGATGCTGATAATATAACCCCTGTGTGACAACTATTAATAATTAATGATTTCAAAATTATGATTAATAAGAGTATTCAACTCTTATATTTAACTAATTACCTCCAATAACCTGAGAGTTGCTTAGCCTGCATAATATATCCGGTATATCTTTCCTGCGTTATCATCGCTGACAAATAACGATCCATCGTCAGCTACTATCACATCAACCGGTCTGCCACTGATGCTTGCAGCCCCAAGCCATCCTGTTGCAAAATCAGTGACCTCACGGGTGTCCATGTCAATGCTGACTACCTTGTACCCGGTGGGTTCCTGTCGGTTCCATGAACCATGCAAACAAACAAAGAGATTGCCCTGATACTCTTGCGGGAAACGCTCAGCATGGTAGAATGTAAGTCCCAGTGGTGCTGAATGTGCCTGCAGGTTCACAAAACTTGGAACTTTTGCACTGTCATTGCAGGGATTACCAATGTATCCACTATTGTTAAAGTCAGTGTCGTAGATATTTTTACCATAACAGCTTGGCCAGCCATAATCCCCACCTTCTTTTATGAGATTTATCTCATCTGGAGGCAGATCATCCCCTAGCCAGTCCCTTCCATTCTCAGTGGCATATAGTTCCCCGGTTAGCGGATGAAATGTCAGTCCAACTGAATTGCGAAGTCCCTTTGCAAATACCGACAGATTACTGCCATCAAGCTCACTCTTTGATATGGCAGCTCTTATTTTGTCGGACTCATAGCAGACATTGCATGAAGAACCTACACTCAGGTAGAGTTCCCCATCATGGATTTTCACGGTCCTTGTATAATGGCCACCTGTAGGAAGAGCATCAATTATAATTTCCAGACTTTCTTCATCAGCAACAAGGTCACCGTCATCATCCCTTACCCTTATGACCCTGCTCTGCTCAGCTATGTAGAACCAACCGTCATAGTAGTCTATTCCATGAGGATGATCAAGGCCTGATATGAACACATCAACCTCATCAGCAACATTGTCACCATTACGATCAGGAAGTACAACTACAAGACCTTTGTTTGGTATGGATACGAAAAGCAGACCATCTTTGATCATCATCATACGGGGACCAGGAGATGGTCCACCGAATGAGAGCAGGCTGCTACCCAGATCATCGGCATATACATCAATGGCAAAACCCGGTGGCAAGGTTATACCCTCAACTCCTGAACCTGTCACAGTAGGTCGCACACCGAGATAGTTAGCCGAAAATATCACAAGTAAGATCATCACTACAAAAATAACTGCTATCCACCACACTCTCAAACCAGATAATAATCGTGACATATGCAACCTCTGTTAATTGTTGGAGCTGGAAAGATAAAAGGATTTGGAATTTACAACGAAGTCTATTTAGATTATTTTCATCCTGCTTACGACACAATTATCAACAAGATTAACAATATATAATTCTCTTAATTAAAGGATGGGAAAAATAATGGATGGAAAGAAACAGATATACTTAGCAGGGCCACTTTTTTCACAGGCAGAGAGAGATTTCAACATAATGCTAAGGGACAGGCTGGTGGAAATGGGATTTGCTGTATTCCTTCCACAGGAGGATGGGAACGACACGCAGTCCAGCCGCATGGAAGACAGGCAGAGAATTACTTTTGAAAATGATGTCCGTGGGATAGATCGCTCAGACATCGTACTGGCAATACTTGATGGAGGTAGTGACGTTGACTCTGGAACTGCATGGGAAATGGGATATGCCTATGCAAAGGGAATGCCAGTCCTTGGTCTAAAAACTGATTTCAGGACCTTAGGGGATGAAGGCGTCATCAATCTAATGATGGGAATATCACTTGATTCACTTGAGAGGGATGTTGAAGGAGTTCTCAAAGTGCTTGAAAACTATCTTTGAATAAAAAATAAAAAAATGGTTCGAATATTACTGACCGGAATGCATTTTATTGTTAAAATCTTTTTCAACGATCTCGCCACTAGGCTCTTTTTCTGAGAATATCTGTCCTTCAAAAGAATACACTTCTGCACCAGTCACCCAGGCATCATGTGGCAGACCTGCTTTCATGCATGTATGATTCAGAAATTCGATCTCATCAAAGTTATTTTCAGGTGCCACCTGTGGCAAAAGCAAACCCTGTCTATAACCGCTTTTGACTATGAGCCCATGTTTTCCTATCTTAATAGAAGACGGAAGATCCTTTGGAGGGACATCGACAAGTTTGGGTCTTGTGAGAATGGTCACCTCAACTGCAATGCTGCTCATTTCGCTAAGATGCACAGGGGGAAATCGAGGATCCCGCAGAGCAGCAGAAAGAGCTGAATCCGTGATAGCAGACTTGAGTGGAGAATCTGCATACGGATGACCGATACAACCTCGCAGGTCTTCATTTACCGTTAGGGTCACAAAGACTCCCCGAAGCTCATTGAATATTTCAGGAAGCTGTGTCTCAGAGCCATCCATCATCTCACCTGTGCTCAAATAAGTTTCAATAGCATCTCTGGCAAGCTGAACAGCTGCCTGACCTTCGGTCTTTAAAAGTAATTTTTTTGCCCCATCGCTCATAACAAAACTCCTACCTTTTTCACAGGAACTTAGTATCTTATCTGTTAAGTCTGTATCGTGCGGCTGCTATTTCCAGAGCTTCTATTCCCGCCAGAGTCTCGCCTGCAAGGTAGTCAATACATGCACCACCACCTGTGCTTAGGTGTGAGAAATCATCCTCATAACCAAGGTTTCTGACCTCTGCGGATATGTGTCCGCCACCGGCAATAGAATACTCTGAATTTATTGCTGCTTTGATTATCTCATGTGTACCAAGTGCAAAATCTTCGATCTCAGACACACCAGCAGGACCATTGAGAACAACGGTTTTTGCATTCTTGATTTCTTCGGAAAAGGCAACTATGGTCTCAAGGCCAATATCATTTATTGGCAGGTTAGCATTTGTCAGTTCACTCACAAGAGCATCAACCCTTTTTCCAGCATCGTTAAAAGCAACATCGATTGGATAAGCAATCTTTCCATTGAACTTGTCCAGAACCTGTTTTGCCCTTGCTATCTGGTCCGTATATCCCTGAGACTCAATGAAATCCAGATTCACCTGGCCAATATCAACACCTGCTGCTGCAAGCACAACATTGGCAACAACACCAGTAACAAGCACACGATCAGCAGCACCATTGCTAAGCACATTTTCCGCAACTTTCAAGGAATCGTCAACCTTTGCCCCACCAAGCACAAAGATACATGGTCGCTCACCGCCTTTGATACCCCTGTCAAGAGATTTGATTTCTTTCTCCATCACCCTACCGGCACCGGTTGGTAAACTTTCAGTAAAACCCATTATCGAAAGGTGGCTTCTATGGGAAACTGCAAAAGCATCATTCAAAAAAATATCAAAGAGAGGAGAGAGCTTGCGCACCATGTGTGTGTTTGCGTGATCACTGGCAGACCTTTCCATGCTTTCTTCAGAGTAGAACCTTACATTCTCAAGTAAAATTACATCACCTTTTTCCATGGAGGAAATAGATGATCTTGCATATGTACCAAAAATATCATCAATATACTTTACTTCTTTTCCAAGATACTGGGACATGCGTATAGAATGGGGTTTCATGGTAGTGAAATCCATTTTCCCCGCTCTGCTCTGGTGAGCCAGTAGCACGACTTTAGCATCTTTAAGATCCTTTATAGTAGGTATATGACTCTTTATCCTCATATCGTCGAGAATATTATCCTCGGTATCCATGGGAGTATTCAGATCCACTCGCACAAGTATAGTTTTACCGTCCACATCAAAATCATCAATAGTAAGATAGTCCCTGTTAGTCAAAATTCCATCACCGCTTAGTTTAACCTGAATGAGCATTGATCAATATAATTAGTAAGGATATAATTGGTATTTGTAATCTAACTTTTATTTAAATGGACTAATCGTATTATACCTTTTCCATTAGGAAACAGAAAGCCAAAAACTAATATCTCTTGATTCCAATTCCACTGTGTGATAATATGAAGATACTTGGAATATCAGGAAGTCCTAAAGCTGGCCAAAATAATGACACATTAATTAAGAAAATGCTGGACATAGCAAGCAAGAGAGGTTTTGAAACCGATTCAGTATTCTTGTCCTCATCCAAAATTGCCCCCTGTATCGCATGCGGAGTCTGTGCAAAAGGTGAAAGATGCGTTATTGATGATGACATGCAGCCCGTTTATGACAAACTGGTCGAGGCTGATGCTATCGTAGTATCATCACCAGTTTACTTTGGAACAATGACAGCCCAGCTCAAAGCTCTTTGTGACAGGAGTGTCGTACACAGGAGACAGGGATTCAAGCTCAGCAATAAACTGGGTGCTGCCATGGCGATTGGTGGCTCAAGGAACGGCGGGCAGGAGAAGACCATCCAGACAATACATGAATGGATGCATATACACGGAATGATCGTTGTAGGCGATGGCGGACACTTTGGAGGTATACTTAAAAAGCCGGCTGCGCAGGATGAAGAAGGCATGAAGACCGCAGTTAACACTATCAACAAGGTCTGTGATGTTCTGGAAATGATGAAGAAATAAATCATCATTCATTCTTTTAGCACTGCTTTGAAGATCTTAGCATCCTTTTTTTATTTTTCACATGTATGTGATGAACTGTGCAAACAAATTAATAAAATAATGTTGAAGAAATATTTATCTGTCTTGAGGGTTCCATCGTGGAAAAAAAAAATAAAGATGCTAAAATAATCACAAAACAGAAAAACAGGAGATAAAAATATCTCCTTCAGCTTTTATAGTCAGTTTTGAAATTCAACACCGATACTCTCTGCAATTGCCGGGATATCGAGATGAGTTTTCAGAAGTTCAATGACCCTGTCCAGTTTAACCTGCTGTTTTATAGTAGCATGTCCTATGAGCTGCTCCATTTTCTCAATTGTATTGGTAGTACCACCGCGCACAAGTATAACGGGCATCTCTGCCTCCTCAGCACTTGCAAGAATTGCAGCACTTGGGCGCATGTTCCCTGTAAGTATCAGGCACTTGACCCTTGATTCAATGGCAGCTATATGCAGATCTGCCCTGTCACCACCTGTAATAACTGCGCTGTTAGGCTGGCGTCTGAAGTACTTAATGGCAGAGTCGGCTTCCATTGCACCCACCAGATAGTTCTCCACAAGCTGGTCCAGTTTGTCCGGTGCCACAAGAACCTCAGCATGAAGATCCTCAACTATCTCAGTGATAGAAACCGAGCGCAGGGTAACATCTTCATGAATAGTACCAAATACCTTTATACCTTTTTTCTCAAGGAATGGAACCACAAGTTCAGACACTCTTTCTTCCATATTGCTTGGAATTTCATTGAGTATCACACCAGTAAGCATATTAGTATCCCCAATGATGCGCATATCACACAATATTCGGTCTACTGCAGAAATTGAATCAAACCGTGTTACAAGAAGCATCTTCATACCCAGTTTAGAGGCAAGCTCCGGGTCGGAAAGACCATACATAGCACCACCACCAATGCCTCCAGTTCCTTCTACGAGTACAACATCCTTGTCCTTTGATATTATCGAATAAGCCTCTAAAAGTTTCTCACTAAGGTCTTTTTCCACACCCATAAGAGCATCATCAATGAGACTATCAGTTAAATGAATAGGAGTTATGTACTTAGCCTGATCCTCGATCCCAAGTAATTTTTTGATGCCTTCTGAATCTTCATCTGTAAGAGAGCCCTGTACATCTATCAGGAGATTCCCCACAGGTTTCATATAGCCAACTTTCAGGCCACTGTCCTGGAAGATCTTCCCCAATCCCATACATATAGAACTTTTACCTGAGTACTCTTCTGATGAACTTATCAATATTGAAACCATACTATCGCCTCCTTAAACTATTAACTATCCAGAGTGAACCTGATATCCATTGCAACACACCCTTCACCTTCGGGCATAACCATTAAAGGATTAATTTCAAATTCCAGTATTTCCGGGAAATCCGTGACCAATTGCGAAACCTTTAACAAGGTCTGAATTATTGATTCAATGTCAGAGGGTGCCTCTCCCCTAACCCCTGCTATGAGTGGATAGGTCTTAATAGAAGATACCATGTGCTTTGCTTCTGCAACGGTTATAGGAGCAACTGCAAATGAAACATCCTTCAGGAACTCAACATACGTGCCCCCAAGACCAAACATTAACAAAGGACCAAACTGTATATCCCTGTCCATTCCTATGATTATCTCTTTTCCACCACTTATCATCTGTTGGAGTTGCACACCGGTAACCTTGGCATTGGGCATGTAATGCCGCACATCTGACATCATGGAATTATATGCACGCTCTATATCATCCACATGTTTAAGGTTCAACCGGATGCCTCCAACATCTGTTTTATGAGAAATGTCAGGAGACAGTATTTTCATGACAACCGGATAACCAATATCATCTGCTGCTTTTATTGCTTCTGGAAGTGTTTTTGCAATTTTTGATTCCACAACTGGAATATCATAGGCTTTGAGTATATCCATAGACTCAAGACCATGTGTTCTTCTTTTTTGCGATGATGCACCGTCTATAAAAGAGCGAGCAAATTTTATGTCGGAATCATATATTGCTGCCTGTTCCTGTTTACGATTTTTTATACTTTGATAATCACAGAGAGCCTTCATACTCGCGACTGCTCTTTCAGGAGATGGATAATTTGGAATGCCGTGTCTGTTAAGAACTTCCTCACCTGCAGCTATGCGGCTGCCACCTGTAAAATTACATATAATCGGCTTTTTTGATTGTTTTATTTTCTCTGCTATCTTTTCAGCAATACCCGGTACGTCTGTCATTGACTGCGGAGATACCAGGACAATTATACCATCGATATTAGTATCCTCCAGAACAGTATCCAGTGCATGTGCATATAGATCAGCACTTGCATCTCCAAGGACATCCACAGGGTTATAGAAGTTAGCTGCCGGTGGTAATTTTTCTCGTAATTTCTCAACTGTGGCCTCTTCAAAGGAGGCGATTGAAAGTCCTGCGTTGTGGCATGCATCGGCAGCGAGGATACCAAAACCACCTGCATTTGTTATTAGAGCAATACTTCTGCCCTCTGGCAAGGGGCAGGCTGAGAATGCACGGCTGTAGTCAAGCATGTCATCCAGCGAATCTGCACGTATGATACCGGCCTGCTTAAATGCTGCATTGTAGGCTGCATCCGAGCCTGCCAGTGTACCTGTATGAGAGGACACTGCCTTGGAACCAACAGATGACCTTCCTGACTTGACAATTATTATAGGTTTTGAGCGAGATACACGCTGTGCAATTTTTATGAACTGCGGACCGTCCTCGACACCCTCAAGATAAGCTGCAATAACTGCTGTTGAAGGATCATTTTCAAACAACAACAATAAATCATTCTCTGATAGTACTGCTTTGTTGCCAAGACTTACGAACTTTGAAAAGCCAACGCCTATCCTCTCTGCCCAGTCAAGTGTTGCAGCACATATTGCACCGGACTGGGACATCATTGCGATGTTCCCTTTATAAGCCATGTTGGGTGCAAAGGAAGCATTAAGACCTGAAGCAGTATCTATAATACCCAGACTGTTGGGACCAATCATTTTTATGCCATACTGCTCACAAATAGATATACACTCACGCTCTAAACGTGCACCTTCAATACCGGCTTCTTTAAAGCCTGCAGAAATAATAACTATATTTTTGATTCCAGCCTTGCCACACTCATCAACAGAATTAGGCACCAGTCTTGCCGGAACAACAATCACCGCAAGACCTGTTTTTAGATCATCCGGAACATCCAGAATATTGTGATAACACGGGATCCCAAGTATCTCATCAACATTGGGATTTATTGGTATGATCTTAAGATTGCTGTTCTGCATTAGGTTTTCAAGTACGGCCCTTCCTACTTTCCCTTTTGTTCTGGAAGCACCTATTACAGCTACAATATTAGGATTGAACATTTTTTCCAGCATGATTTCTCCCTGACATATTTCTTTATTAATTAATACTGTCCAACATAGATAAAACTTAGGGAAAATAAAAAAAAAGAATGCTCAAAATATTACAATTATTTACTGATTTTGTCTTCCTTTATCTTAGCAATCGTCTTTTCACGCGTTGCCTCTGACCACTCCCACGACTAAAGTCATGGGTTCAATTTAACCCTATTGGAGCCTTATCTGGCAAGGTTAAGCAATTGCTGATACATCGTTGGAACTTGCACTCTAGTTAATCTATTATTTTTTTATGCGTCTGTACCTTTTACCATCAAGATTTGCAAATTGCGTATAATATTTATCATAGTGAGACCTGTATTTAACACCCACAACAGCGACAACAACTATCAATCCTACCAATAGTAGAAGCAACAGTGATCCTTTACTATCCTGGGAAGCATCTTTGTCTTTGTCCAGAATGATATTATCGGCAATTGACATTTTGCTATCTTCATTGAAAGGAGAACTATTTTCAATCATAGTGATTTTGGAATTATCAGGAATCATAATAGCAAATTGTGAAAAACCAGGTGCTTTTGCCTCATAATAAAAATAATCTTCATCTTTATCTATTTCTGATGTTTCTAAAGGACTCCACATACCGTCTGAATAACGACATAGTTTTATCAATTTAGGATCATGATCGTTGGAAATGACCCATGTTCTTTCAACCTTGAACTTGATGAATACATCATTGATCATAGCAGATGGGAACTTTGAATCTCCAACCCATATATTCATATTCTTATAAACTTCGCCAACTGGAGCCGTTTTTACCAGTGTAGAAGTATCTTTTAATATTTCCACCACTGCCTTGGTTTGGCCCCCGTTAAGTCTGGAGACAAAACCAACGGACATAATACTATTTGCAGGTTCAGCAAATTCGAATAAAGATTCCATGTCTTTATTCACATACTTGATCTTGTAACTCACATTCCGCAGGTCGACAATAAAAGTTCATCATTTTGCTTGGTAATGATTTTGATTATATGCTCTGGAAAATATGTTCTGCTTGTTCAATAAGAATGCAACCAAAACAAGCTTTTCCTGAATATATAAAAATAAGATTGATATTAATTATGTTTGAAAAACGCTATCATGCAAAATTGTTCAAAATGGAATTATACCTGCGGAATGTGAGTTGTAATCTTTTAGAACAATATTATCAAATTCTTCACCTATACCAACAGAACCACCACCACCAAAGGAACGTGATTTTGAATCAGAATCAGAATTAGAATCAGAATTAGAATCAGAGTCAGAACTAGAGTTAGAATCAGAACTAGAATTAGAAT
This sequence comes from Methanolobus sp., assembly GCA_034008115.1. Taxonomy (GTDB): domain Archaea; phylum Halobacteriota; class Methanosarcinia; order Methanosarcinales; family Methanosarcinaceae; genus Methanolobus. Next base: position 2,299 of record JAVEPM010000063.1, on the reverse strand, counting down.
CAGAATTAGAATCAGAATTAGAATCAGAGTCAGAACTAGAGTTAGAATCAGAACTAGAATCAGAGTCAGAACTGGAATTAGAATCAAAACTAGAATCAGAGTCAGAATCAGAACTAGAATCAGAATTAGAATCAGAACTAGAATCAGAACTAGAATCAGAACTAGAGTTAGAATCTGAACTAGAATCAAAGTCAGAGTCAGAACTGGAATTAGAATCAAAACTAGAATCAGAGTCGGATTCAGAACTAGAGTTAGAATCTGAACTAGAATCAGAGTCAGAGTCAGAACTGGAATTAGAATCAAAACTAGAATCAGAGTCGGAATCAGAACTAGAATCAGAGTCAGAATCAGAGTCAGAATCAGAACTAGAATCAGAGTTAGAATCTGAACTAGAATCTGAATTAGAATCAGAATTAGAATCAGAATTAGAATTAGAATCAGAATTAGAATCTGAACTAGAATCAGAGTCAGAATCAGAACTAGAATCAGAACTAGAATCAGAACTAGAATCAGAACTAGAATCAGAACTAGAATCAGAACTAGAATCAGAACTAGAATCAGAACTAGAATCAGAACTAGAATCAGAGTCAGAATCAGAGTCAGAATCGGAACTAGAATCAGAGTTAGAATCAGAGTCAGAATCGGAACTAGAATCAGAACTAGAATCAGAACTAGAATCAGAGTCAGAACTAGAATCAGAGTCAGAACTAGAATCAGAGTTAGAATCAGAGTCAGAATCGGAACTAGAATCAGAACTAGAATCGGAACTAGAATCAGAACTAGAATCAGAACTAGAATCAGAACTAGAATCAGAGTCAGAATCAGAACTAGAATCAGAGTCAGAATCAGAGTCAGAATCAAAGTTAGAATTGAACACAGAAAGCGTTACATGTGCATTAGGATTTACATTTTCAGAATAGATGCTAACTGTGTCATCAGATGCTGCGCTAGCTAATATGATAGGATTAAATATCGAAAGAATGATAGATATCGACAATAATATCCTGACAAAATTCAAATTTGATAAACACTTTGCAAAATGAAAAATAAAATCCCCTCCATAAATGCTTTTATATTGTGCTTCTGAAGTGATAAAACTATTTGATTATAATCTGATTTATATATTATACTCATCACCAATGGAGCATTTTGTTGTTATAATAACAACTGATAGAGCAATAAATGCACAACCTGTTGAGTTACTCAAATATCACTTTATACGCCTGTAGCGTTTTCCATCAGGATTTCCTAGTTGTTTACGCAATTTATCATAATAATCCTTATTTCTGTAACCGAATGCTCCAAGAACCATTATAGCAACAAGCCCAATTACAAGTAGAAATGAAAGTACTGATCTTTTTTCCTGGGGTGCTTCAGTTGTCGGTTTGATTGGATCAGAACCCGGGGTTGAAGATGACATAGCCGTATGTTCATTATCTGTAGAGCTAAATGCAAGGTTTTCAGCAATGTATGGACCTGTCGTCATTGGTTTAATACTTGAAATGGCAAATGGAGAGAATCCCGGAGTTGTTGAGATGAAATATAAGTAAGAATCATCTTCATCTTTTATCTCAGTTGCTAACTGCTCCCAGGTGCTACCATAATACCTGCAAAGTGTAATTGTGGAAACATCAATTTCATTATCATCGAGCCATTTCTTTTCTACTTTGAACTCTACCTTTGCATTGCTAATAGTGGCTGTATTGAGTTTTTTATCATCAAGCAGTATATTCATGTTCTTGAAAACCTGACCAGGTGCTCCGGATTTTACCTGTGAGGAAGTATCCTTCAAGATCTCCACAACTGATTTGACCTGCCCGGAATTAATAATTGAAGTTAGACTCACTGAAACAATACTGTTGTTCTTACCATAGAAAGTAAAAACTGTTTCAGTATCTTTTAAGACTGATTTAAGAACATAATCCTTAGAATCGATATTCTCAAATTCTTCACCTGTGCCACCGGGACTTCCGCCACCACCGCCACCGCCACCACTAGGAGGAGCAGGTGAATCTGTAGAATCGGAAATTTTACTTACTGTTATGGTAATGGCCTCAGAGTCATTAAGACCATTTGCAGTGGCGATGAACTCGATATCATAATTTTTAGCATCTCCGAATTCAGGTGTCCAGCTAAATTCTCCAGTTGTTGCACCAAGGATAGCTCCATCTGGCAATCCTATGGCAGAGTAAGTTACATCATCACCATCAGGATCAGTAGCTGAAATGATAAAACTAAGAGATTCATTCTCATTGACTTCCTTGTTGCCGATTGCAGCAAGTTCCGGTGCTCTGTCAAC
>JAVEPM010000257.1:0-2847 GCA_034008115.1 Methanolobus sp. | reverse complement strand
TTAATTTATTTTCTTAAGGGTACGAACTTTTTCTTGGGGTACGAAATTGTATCAAAATAGTCGCCCTACCACAGATTAATTATACTAAGTTGTTTTTATCGTTTAACGACTAAATAAAGACGTTTTAAACGATTTTATACAAAGCAACTTTTTGTATTTTTTAGGGTAGAATCAGTGATTTTTCATTGATATTACTCTTTTTTTATACTCTGATATTAGTTGATTTATGTGTTCTCGTGAAAGGAATTGAGCTTTTGCTCAAAATGATATTTATTTTCAAATACCCAAAAGTAGTACTTTGATCTACTATCAGGATATGCTAAAAAGAACAATTAGTGCAGAATAATGGTATCAATATAAATTCATATTTCTTATTAAAAGTTAAGTAAAATGATAAAAAAAAACACTTTGGAGTGTATAAAACATGCTCCAAAGTGCAAATTTAGTCGAAAATAGGATAACATCATTCAAACAAAGTTAATCTAGGTTAATAAGAAGAGGTTTATTGGTAGCCGAATCATATTTCCAATAAATACCGTCCTCATCCTCAAATGAAATATCGTTATATGTGGCTGATAAAGCAACTTCTCCCCAATTTACATGAAGAATGTTTTTGGTAAAGATTATCGTATATGTACCATCATTATTATCAATTTGATCAATAATGTATTGATAGTTGGCGATATCATACCAATATTCAATATGACCTTCCCCAGTAAAAATATTGATTGTTTTTAATTCATACGAAGTCTCCCCAATAGTTAGGATTGCGTAGTCTTCTGTATAGGAATCGCTTTTTTCAACATACATTGTTTTTACTGCTACTGTCGCATCTTCGTTGTGTAGGGTTCCAGTATATTTATATCCGTCAACGGTCGCTTCTCTTTCGGCAACAAAAGATTCTTCATAATCGTAAAGATAACTATCATCAATGAAATACACATTGGATATCTTCGTGGAATTATTTTTACCAATTCCGAGAGATATTAACAAAGGGGAATCGGGAAAAGTAATATTGACAATATTGTCGTTCATTCCATCGACATAGATATTATTAATCTGTGCATCACTTGTTGCTTCACCGACGATTATTCCTTTGTTCAAGTCGGTAGTAAACATGCCATTGTTACCACGATTTGCATAATAATACCCATCTTCATTAAATTCGAGATAACTATCATGCAAAAAACCTACTAATTTTCCGACCAAGCCGCCACCAGAACTCGTTCGAGCTCTCCATGCTTGTGGTTGTCCGATAAGACGAAAATAATCTAAAAGGACTTTTGAAGCCTTCACTTCTCCGCTGCAATAACCAGCTATCCCTCCGACATATGATTCTTCTAAATAGTACGTTTTTATTCCACCATTAAAAACGCTTGAATTAATAGTTGATTCGGAATTTGAGTACGCTACGATTCCACCTATGTATCCTGCGGTTCCGTTCAATTCCCCCGTCACCGAGCAATTTGTAATTTCTGAATCATATGCATAACCGATTAAACCGCCGAAACCACTATTATGATAGCCATAAGTATCGGTCCAAAACGATATTTTTGCATCACCCTTGTATTGGACATGACAGTTTTCAATATGACTAGAAGTATCAATTCGTCTTGCCAATCCTCCAAATGCAGAACCGTTTGAGCCACTAATCTCAAAATCTAAGTCATACACGATTTTTAAGTTTTTAATAGTAGAATTAGAGATAAGCCCAAACAAGCCTACATTATATTTTCCTAACAGCAAATTATCAGTGCCGGTAATCGTGATTGTATGATTATTCCCATTTAGAGTCATGTTTTGTAAGACTCTCCCAATGGTATTATATTGATCGCCAAAACTGTACGTAAAATAAAGATCGCTAGTCGAGATTGTAAAATCCGACGTAATATTAAGGTTATTGGTTGATCCAATATATTTGATGGTGGTTCCGCTGGGTGAAACGGTAACATCGGTCTTTACTTTTGAAGTGGCATTGTGTAAATCCTCTTGGGAGGCAATATCGATTGTTCTACCGGTCCCATTGGTGCAAGCGGAGACTAAAATAATAAATAGTATTGAAAAGCAAATGCTTGTAATTTTTTTTTTCATTGTCAATCTCCTCGATTTTTTAATAGTATATTGATATTATAGCATGTATAATTTACTGTTGCAATAATTAGTATTGAACTTTATTCGTGATGAATTTGTGATACTTCCGAGATTCTGATTAAAAAAATTCAAAATGAAAGTACCGTCCCGATTTTTCGGTCAACACATATAAGAAGCATAGTTTTGATACAATTTGCACTTGTCAAGAGAAAGTAGACATGTATCAAACCTTAATGAAACCCTAGTTGAGATTTAAACTCAGCTGGGGTTTTGTATTTTAAGGCATATGAGAATAGTTCAATATTAATTGGATTAAAATATAAATAATAATTGGAATAAAAACTTTACAATTATTGGAATTGATGTATACTATAAGTGGAGGTAATACCTATGATACCTGATAATTATAAGAAGAGAATTGTTGAAAAGGAAATTGAAAATAAAATGAAATACAGTGGAGCAGTAGTAATCGAAGGCCCTAAATGGACTGGAAAGTCTACTACTGCAGAGTTATATTCAAAAACAATTATTAAATTACAAAATCCTATCACGAAAAAACAGTATCAAACTTTAGCAACCATTTCAAAAGATGAAGTACTCTCTGGTGAAAAACCGATACTTTTTGATGAATGGCAAGAAGTTCCCGAGATTTGGGATTTTATTAGACTTGATATTGATGATAACAAATATAAAGGAGCTTATTTACTTACAGGGTCGACAAAGAAACAAAACATTAACATATCTCATACAGGAACG
>JAVEPM010000256.1:0-2864 GCA_034008115.1 Methanolobus sp. | reverse complement strand
TACGGCTATAACTCCTAGTTCTTCTTTAATTTTTTCTTTAAAGTCTTTATCTAAAGATTGAATAGTTGTATTAAGATTAGTTTCATTTTTTACAATCACATTCTTAATCTTTAGTGAATTCTCCAAATAGATAAGTGAGTGTCTTTCAGGTTTTTCTGCTTCTGTAGGTTTAGTAGCCCTAATAACTCCTTGCTGCCAATAGCGAAATACACATTCTACGTCAACGAAACCTATTTCTTTCAGGATATCAATTTGGACTTCCACCGGGTCCAATGCGTTATGACTTTCACTTTCAGCTTCGTTTTGATAATGTTTAATCCATTTATCTTTTACTGTCTTGTCATTAATATTATCCTTTATATAATTAATATCAAAGTTATGAGCATCTTGTCTAATTTTATTACTTTCAAAAGTAAACAAATCGATATTTAGTAAAAGCCCTCCTGGCTCTAGAAAATCATACATCATTTGATATATTTCCCTTTTCTCATCAGTATGAAAATGGTGTAATGTATAACCTGATAACGCTATTTTACATTTATTGGAATATTTCTTTTCTCGGATAAAATCATTCGTAATAGCTGTGATATCTTTATTTAAATATTCAAATCCATCTGTTTTTTCAGGAAATAATTGTGTGAATTTATTCACGAATTCATTTTTCATATCTGTTGATGAATCAATGGCTAAAATCCTCATGTCTTTGAATTTTGCAATGATTTCATCGGTTTTATCAACTTTTTTTTCAGTAATCTGTAAAACTCTCATTGAATCGTTTCCGGTACCCGCTCCAACATCCAAAATCCAACCATCAACACTCTCTTGTCTTTTAAAATGGAAAGATATGACATCTTCCATTGTTTGAAAAATAAGATCATGACCCGGCATTAATCCTTTTTGGACTTCATCAAAATTTGATACGATATCTCCACCAAAAAAATCAATATTTTTTTTATTATTGTTTGTCATTGTCTATGAAAAATGAAGAAATTCTTTTAATCTTTCAGTTTTTGGAGTATTTAAAAATTGAATGGCTCCTGTTTCAATTATTCTACCTTGATCAATGAAATAGAAATAATCGCCTATTGATTTCGCAAGGTTAATCATGTGAGTTGCAAGTAGAATGCCCATACCTTTGTTTTTTAACTCCAAAAGGATGGATGATACGATCTGTATTGTTTCGATATCTAAGGCTGAAGTAACTTCATCTAAAAGCAAATATTTAGGTCTTAAAAGAATCTGACGTGCCAAAGCTACGCGCTGCCTTTCTCCTCCTGAACACTCATTGGGATATTTTTTTAGTATATCCCTTATTTTTAATTTGTCGATTAATTCATCAAAACGAGAGGTGTCTTTTTGCAGTTCCTGTAAGGGAAGAAGAATATTCCTTTCATTTGTTAAATGAGGAAAAAGAAAAAGACCTTGGAAGACAACTGTGACATCTGGATAGGGTAGCTTTAAATTGTTTTCTTTATTTTTATCATCAAAGTAAATTATATTCCCCATTCTTACAATTCCTTCCTTAGGAAGACTTAATAAGGATAAACAATTTATTATTGAAGATTTACCGCTTCCGGATGGGCCTATAAGACATGAAATTGTTGATGGTTTGACTTCCAAACTAACTTTTTTTAAAATCTCAAATCCGTTTATCTCAAAATATATTTCTTTTCCGCTCAACATAATTTACCTTTCAGAATAATCTCGTGCATATTTTTTCTTTAAATACTTAGCTAATAATGTTAATGGAGTTGTAATGGTAATAAAAAAAAGTGCTAAAGCCGTATATAACTCTATAGGTTTGTATACTATTGCATTAATTCTTTGAATTTGTCTAAAAATATCATCCACATTAATTAAACTGGCAAAAATTGAGCTATGTAACATCGTAATTTGTACTAATAAAACAGGCCCCACTAATTGTTTGAAAATTAATGGAATTTGAATTTTAATCAAAAATGTTTTACTGCTTAGACCCGAAACTTTTGCAGATAAATAGTACTGGTTAGGAAGTTCTTTTATTGCATTTTTCACCAAGTCAGCCACCATAGATATATTCACAAAAGACAATGCAAAAACCGCAATATTAAATGGAGGTATATCAATATTTAGTTGTTGCTGCAATGGATAATAGAGCCAATATAAAAATACAATAACCGGAACTCCTGAAATAAGCATCGATACAGTTTTTGTCATATCTCCAAAGAAAGATTTATCGTATTTAGCACTTAAAACTCCTAGCAAAGAACCCAATATAATTCCAATACTCCAAACCAACAGACACAACTCTAGCGTAACTTTCAGACCAAGTAAAAATCCCTCTTTATATGTAACCAGTATTTCAAAAAAGTTTGACATATTTACTGTTTTTCAATAGCTAAAGAATCGGTAACGCTTATTAGAGCGCCTTTAAACGGCAAATATTTATTAATGATACTGTCTAATGAGCCGTCCTTGATTAATTTTTCAATTTCATCATTAAGAAACTCACCAAGCTTCACGTTACCTTTCTTATACATGTATGCATTAGGATAATTTCTAATCGGCGAATTGATAGCTATGTTTTTTAATTGGCCTGGATTATTTTTAGTGTAGTTGTAGGCGTACATGGGATCCACAAAAAATACATCTTTTTTCTTTGTGGCCACTTCCATAAATAATTGAGCTAAGTCAACATTGTTAGGCAGAGGTTTCAATTCTGCCTTAGGAAAATCAGATTGAGCAATATAAAAATTTATTTCACCATCAAGAGCTGCTATTTTAACAGAAGGGTCGTTAATATTACTAAAATCAGTATCAAATCGATTATCATCAGCTCTTACAAATATCCCGATTGGACTGAAATAAATCGGTTTGCTAAAATC
>JAVEPM010000254.1:0-2876 GCA_034008115.1 Methanolobus sp. | reverse complement strand
ATCTAATGGATGAACCGTTTCAAGGTCAATTCAAGATGTACGGAACAATTCAAGAATTTATGAATTATCAGGACAAGGAAGTTATCACTGCGACTCATCTGGAGAATCCTTGGTTAAAAAAACCGAATGGGCACTCCAATTACAATCACTACAAGTTATTTTTACAAAAAGCTAACCCCAATATTATCGCATTGGACTCATATCCATTACAGGAATTTTCATCTTCGGTCTTGATCAAATGGAATGATGAAGTAAGTGACGCTAGATTTGTGCAGAAGCGTATTCAAGATATCACGATCAATCATTATCTCGAATTGGCAAAAAGCATTAAAAAAAACTCAGCAAATAGTGATAAAGAACTGATATTCATACCACAGATCTTTGGAGAAAGGGTACCTACCACGAGTGGTGGTACAGCATCATGGAAATATTTTATGCCTCCAAGATCAATGATAAGGTGTTTGCAGATGTTGCCACTGTGTTACGCTGCTGATGGGATTCTTAGTTTTGCGATAGCTTCAAACCCAAATTATCTCTTTAATGGAAACTATTATAGAATAGCCCCATTAAAACATGACCCCAATTATTCAAACCTTTCCATAGATCCCCAGAGTAGTGCATTTGCCTACCTCACGGACGCAAATAGCAAGATTGCCAAATACGGACCAATAATCAGAAATCTTGATTGGTGTATAGCTGATTCTATCATGGTGGATGGTTCACACCCAAGTTTGAATTTAGCTGACTTCAAGTTGGATAATCTATCAGTATCTCAGAGCAACATTGGTCATTACGAAGGATATGTTCAATGTGGTTATTATCGGGAAAGCAATATTTCCCCCAGCTTTATGTTAGTGAATAGACGCGCTGTGTATAAAACTATTCCAGCCAATCAAGTGGTTCAGTTGCCTGTTGATAATAGTTTTACTGACGCTGAGTTCCAAACAGTTTGTTTCGAGCCAAATGCAGACAGCCATAACGTTTTTGGTACTCATATAGCCCTCTTTGATGCATACGATAATTCAATTTTCCCAACTGATTTAGGCGAGATTAATGTTGAAATCGGTCCCGGAGATGGCAAGCTGCTGCAAATGTGTTCCACATTGCCTTCGCTTGTAACAAACAATGCAGATATTAAGAACATCGCTTATCTATCTGGTTCGATAACCATCGACCAAGGAGCAGAGGTTACTATACATCCAGGAACTACCACTAATATCTTTGCCAATTCCACCCTTCGGGTGAAGAGAGGATCTACTCTGAATATCAGCGGTACAATGGAGATCGCTAATAATGTGTCGATCATTGTGGAAGACGGAAGCGCTATTGTATTCAACAATGCTACCTGTAATTGGGGTGATAATTCTATTTTGCTGGTGGATGATTCTGGTATCACAGCTACCAACACTATCCTTAAGAAAACAGATGATGGTGAAACTTGGCAAGGAATGCGGATATCAAATGCCGGGATAGTGACTATGACTAATACTACAATCTCTGGGGCTGACTATAATGAGGTGCTAGGTTCCCAAGTGCTGCTTGCCGATTGCCTATTCAATGTTCCAACAAATGGAGTTGGATTATCGATTGCAAACAAACTACCAGGCCAAAGTATCAGAATTACCGCGTCAACCGACAACAAGGGTTTTTATGGCGCAGGGACAGATAATATTGGATTGTACTATGATAATCCCTATGCCAACCTATTCTTACATGGTGTAGTATTCGAAGATCTGTGGTTAGGATTAGCGAATGGATCAAACCCAGCCTTGGGAGACACCATTCGATACTGCCACTTCAACAAGAACAGCACTGGGATGCATTTTATAGGACTTCAGTATTCGCCTTTAATCCGAAACTGTACTTTCTTTAAGAATGACTTGGGGGCGTATTTTGAAGTGACCTCTCCCAAGGTTGTGGAATGCGATTTTACAAGTTGCGATATTGGTATCCGCACAGAGCTATCAACTGCCCAATCTGGAGGAATCTTCGATTCTACCTTCAGTTTGGGAGATATTGGGATTGAAAGCAGAGGTTCAAACCAACGGGTTGCCTATAACAAATTCTACACAGATACAGGAATCCTGAATCATGCCGGCTCGATATTGAATATGGGAAATGCAGCTAAAAACCTGTATCAGGCAGAATATGAAAATCTGAAGTTCCAAGATACGACTTCGTACACAGCCCGAGTCCAGCTGTATGGAGGCCATAATGATTTCTACCATAAGAATCCTGGTCCCTTCAATCTAAGTTTGGATTTTCATTTCGATGCAAACTGGGACGTTGGTGGTCTATTTAAAAGTCCCATTAATGCCAGTTACAATTGGTTTGAGGACAGTGTTGCAAAAATAAGCAGTCCTGGCACACCTTCAGATTACGCCTACTGCAATTATTACGATCCTTCGCCAAACGTTTACTTGGAAAATAACGAAAGGATGGCTCAGGCTATGAGTGCGGAACTAGCCGGGAATTACCTGACCGCCAATGATACGTATAAAACGATTCTGAATGAGAATGAGATCAGCGAAGCTGAATTGTTGTATGACGCCCTTGATGCCTATTACCGCACTGCAGATCTGGCTGGCGTTACACTCACCGGAACAGAATCCTACTTATTGGCCAAGATTGCTCAATACGATACTGATAATCCCATTCTTACCAAGTACTTGCAGGATTATCTGATTAAAAACTGTCTGCAAGCCGAAGCCTTTCAAACAGCTATTGACTTGCTTGAGCTGAGAATCCTTAATGCAGAAAGTCCCGTTGATTCTCTCCACGCTGTGATGAATCTGGAGATTGTGCTGCAATTGGCTGCCATGAGCGAAAATAAGAAGCCCATCAGCACCAAATACACTCAATACATCTATCCCGAT
>JAVEPM010000255.1:0-2876 GCA_034008115.1 Methanolobus sp. | reverse complement strand
TAGGATCTACTGATTGTGCTGACGCTGTAATTCTGACTTTTGCAGAAGAATTACAGCAGGATTTTATACTCACTGAAGAAATGAGACAAGCAGGATTAACAGAACAAATGCTTGAACAGCTGATACGAAATGAACAGCAGAAACCCTATAATGTGTTAAGCTATATGAGTGAGTATTTAAAAAGTGTACACTCTCATTCCGACAGCTAAAGTGCCTGAAGAAGTGGCAATGCAGTATTGGTTGTCACTGAAAATGTATGATTTACTCAAATATAGACTATGTGAAGTACATGATCCTGATTGGCCGGATATAATTCACATGTATAATGACTCAAGTATGGTCTTTTTCTCAGTAATTGACACAACGAATAAAAGAATGGTCGCTGAATGCGCTCTAGAACGGTTTGTAGGACTCTCGGCATTGATTCATTATTCAATTCATCCGGAATACCATGGGAAAAAGGGATTAACTCTGGCCAAAGAAAGTATACAACAGCTTTTTTCATATAAACGAAAGGATGGATCTCCTTGGGTATCTACCCTTATTGGTCTGACACCCGAAAGTAATAGGTTGGCGATACGACATATTCAGAAAGTTGGTTTTAAAATTCAGTGTACCATACCCAAGGCATTTTATTTAGCTTATTCAAATAAGTTTGATAATGCAGTATTATCAATTTGTGAAGGAGACCAATAATGGGCGGGGGAAAAAGTGGTGGCAGTGGAGGCTATCCTAGTTATCAACGAGGTGGATCAGCAGAAGGCGATGCATATTGGGATATGTATCCTGATGTAGAACAGGCAGGTATGGATCCATGGTACCATTATAATCAGTATGGTCGTAATGAGGGTCGGCAGTGGGGTACGCCATCAAATCCCCTTGAAGATGTAATGGGTATGTTTACTGAAATGATGGGTAGCATGTTCGAGGAAGAAGAACCAGAACCTGATTGGGCAGTAGATGCTGAAGGAAATTTCCTGCTAGATGAAGAAGGTAATCGGGTTGAAAAATCAGCTGTAGCCTATGATGATGAAGGAAATATAGTTTATCATCCTGTATCAGGTGATTGGCTTACTCCTGAAGGTTATACTTCAATGAAGCAAGGTTTAACTCGACGTGATGAATTGTATAGTGATTATTTGACAGCGGCTGATTTGGCAATAGGTTATATAGATGACCAATTGTTAAATGAGGAATCACAAGCTCGTCTTACAGGTACTGTATGGAAAATGGATGATGCCACTCGAACTAAACGAATAAGTGATTATTTCGCGTCGATATGGGGTGAGGGTGAACAGACTGAACTCGAGGGCCTTATGAAAGAATGGGGAGAACCTGAAGGTTTTGCAGGCTTTGATGTTGTACGTGGAGAAGCTACTCCAGCAGGACCTGAAGAAAGTAGTGAAACATTAATTGGAACATCAAAAGGTACTAGAGTAAAAACTTACCTGGATGAAGAAGAAGAGGAAGCTGGTTCATATTTAGGAGGTTAATATGGGTGGTAAAGGAAGTAGTGGTGGAAGTGTACCTACTGCATATCCACCTCCACAACAGGATTATATGGCTATGTTTGCACCTATTATGCAAATGATGGGCCAAATGACTAAGATGAGTATGGATCGGATGAATGAAGCTATGGAGCAGATGTCTACTCCACCTCTTCCAGATATGATTGAATATAAAGAAATTGACTGGGCAAAACGACAAGAACAGCTCTATAATAAGGCTAAAGGTGAACTGGCTCTTGAAAAAGCTCGACGTTTTGGTCGTGAAGATACTATTTTAACTAGTCCTTTGCTTGATGATGAAGAGGCAATAACTACATCTCCATTGGTAGACTAATGAAATTTAATAGAGATAAACTGTTACAACAATATCAATTACTTCGCACTGAACGTATTGAATGGGAACAAGAATGGAAGGATTTATCTGACTATCTTCTCCCTGGTCGAGGTGTTTTTCAACTGTATAGTAAACCTCGAAAACGTAAGTTATCTTCAGATGAAATTGTTAATGCAGTGGCTACTGATGCTCTTGGAGTTTTAACTTCAGGCATTCAGGGAGGCTTAACCTCTCCATCACGTAAATGGTTTTTACTTGAATGGGCTGATAAGAAGATTGAAAAAATTCGACCTTTAGTTGTTTGGATGCAGGATTGCGAAGCAAAGCTGCACACGGCTCTTCATGCTTCAAATTTTTATCCTATGATTCATAGTTTTTATACTGAATTTGCAGGATTCGGTACTGGATGTATGTATGTAGGTGAAGATACGGATCATACTCCCTTTAGATTTGAACTCTTAACAGTAGGGGAATATGTTATAGCTCGAAATTCAACTGGCCAAGTAGATACTATATTTCGAACTATTTTTATGACCCCTCGACAAGCTTATGAATTATTCGGTAAAAAATGTTCAGATACTACTAAACGCATTGTAGAAGAAAATCAACCTGAACAAGATTCTACATATTTGACTATATTAGAAGCTGTATTGCCTCAGAAATATAAACATTTTGATTTTACACGAGTATATTATGAAATTACTCATCAGTCAGGTGGAAAATATTCATATACTCATAATACCCAAGATGATCCTTTAAAAATTGAAGGATTTTATGAATTTCCTTATCCGGCAGCACCTTGGGATATTATTGGATCAGACGTATACGGTATAGGTCCTGGTTCAAAAGTTTTACCAGATATTAAAAGATTACAAGAAATGGAGAAAGGATTTCTTATGGCCGCACACAAGAATATCAATCCTCCATTAAATGCTCCTGCAAGAATGAAAGGTAAACTTAATACATTTCCAGGTGGCTATAACTATTATTCTAATCCAAATGAAGTAATATCTGAAATATATAATGTACGTTTT
>JAVEPM010000253.1:0-2884 GCA_034008115.1 Methanolobus sp. | reverse complement strand
TTTAAAAAGGGCTACAAATGTTCTTTTCTCTTGAGTAAGAAAATACTTATCTTTGTGGCGTTCGTTAATTTCTTGCCTGGCTTGCACGCCGGGCTTTTTTTTGTCTATCATTTGGCAGCCCTCCGATATTTTGCGTTTCTAACTTCTTCAAGAGCTTTGTCCACCTCGCCAGATTTAAAGCGGATAGCGCCACCAATCCGGTAGCTTTTCAGTATTCCCTGCTTTGCGTACTTGTCGACGCTGATAAGGCTAATTTGCAGCCTGTCGGCTACTTCTCGGCGGGTTAATAGATGGGCTGGAGTTTGTGGTTCCTGCGGCTTTAGTGGCTGGTGTTTCAAATCTAAGAGCAAGGATTCAATGTTTGTTAACCTTGCATCAATTGAGGCAAATGGATTGTTCATCTTTACTGATTTTATAATTAATCAGCAAAGGTTTGTTCAGGTGGGGTGGTGATAACTGATTATAACCGATTAAAATCTTTGTTAATCGTACTGTTCCAATATCCCTTTAAGGATTTTTATTTCATCATAGGGTTTTTGTCTATTAGGTTCTGATAACATAGGGATAACGCTTTCAATTAGATCAATTTTATTTTGGATTTTCAATCGTGTTGGCGATTTTGGCTCCCCTTGTCGGTTGTTTCTTTTGGTGTAATAGTCAAATTTATTACAAAGTGCACCCCCCGAATTATAGCCGTATTTCTTAACGATTTTGTTTGCGTTATCACCACGGGTTATTTGCCGGTTTTCATAAACATACAACAATGCAATCTGATTTAGTGTTAATTTTGTGGATGGTGGAGGTATGTGGTTTCTATCACCAATAACACTCTTTCGCGCTTCTTCAAGTGCTTCACTGATCACCTCAATATCCTGTAAATTGATCGAGTTAGAAGTTTTCCGTTCTCCCCAGCCGAGATGCTCTGTCAAGTCATACAAATCAATGCCTACACGATCTTTTGACCAAAATTCTAATTCCCCCTTATTTAATTCTGCTGATCGTTCATCCCCATTGGCTTCTGCCCACATTATAAAACGGGTTAATTCCTCTTTTCGCACCATGTATTTAGTGTCTATCTTGTCTTCCAGGGTTGTAATTGCGTGTTCACATTCGGCGAAAAATACCTTTGGGTTCAGGCTGTCTGTTTCTTTTTGTTCTTTAATAAAATAATCAGAGAGCAGACTTACATCAACTTTTTTTGCCTTAAAATAGGTTTCCACTACCAGTACTTCAAAATTTGTTTCCATTTGGTTGAACGTTTTTTTTAAATGTTTATACTACTTTCATTCTGCCAGCGGTGAAATACTTATGCCCCATCAGCAGCATAGCGTTTTCTTCCTCGCTAACGTTAATGTATTTCAGAAATACGCTTTCGGTTTTGTGCCCTGTGAGCTTCATTATTGATATAGATGGGATACCAGCTTTAAACATGTTTGTGGCGGCACTCCGTCGGGCTGTGTGGGTGGTGATCAGTTCATGTTTGGGCTTCACCTCTGAAATTCTCATGCCGCCTTTGGTTTTATTCACTTCATAGGGTGTGTCTATTCCGGCCAGTTTGCCCAACTCCTTCAGGTACTCATTCATTTTCTGATTGCTGATTGCACGCGGCAGGCAGTTGTTGTATTTGTCGATAATGGAAGCAACACGCCAATGTAGCGGCACAAATACCATCTGATTTGTTTTGTAGGTTCTGATTTTTATAGCCCTGCCACCACCTTCTGTATTAACGATGTTTTCAGCACGTATGGCGGTAAAGTCGCTAAACCGTAAGGCAGTGTAGCACCCAATCAAAAACAGGTCTCTAACGGCCTCTAAACGCCTATTGCCGGTCAGGTTGAGTTCCCATAGCTGGGTAAGTTCATCTTCTGTCAGGTAGGGATGTTCCACCGCCTCACTCACGGTGGCAAACTTCCGGTGCTCAAACTGAATGTTTGTTGTGATGCCAGCATCCACAGCCTCACGCATGAAAATCTTTACAACCTGAATATATTTACCGATGGTGTTTGTGGTGTGCCGGTATTCCTTTTGCAGAAACTCGGTGAAGTCAGCATAAAACCCTAAATCAATATCTTTAAAATCTAACTTACCCTTGCGCCTCTGTTGCGCAAAATCGAGTAATACTCGTTCTGTGGTATTGTATTTCTGTAACGTGCGTCTGCTTATCGGCTTTGGTGGTGTTGTCCTGGTCAACTTGACGGTGTTAATATGGTTTCGGATAAAACCAAACAAGGTCTTTTTGTTGGTGGGTTCCTTTTTAAACTCCCGGTCGAGTTCGTCGCGTAACATTTCGCCCGTCAGGACGTGGTTTTGTGTTTTCGCGGCACTTACTACTTCCGTCAGCTTCATTGAATACCTGTCAAGCTGAAAATTAACTGATTTGTTTCTGGTCAACTGCTCGTTATTCCTTTTGATATTCGTTAAGGCTTTCTGGTTTTCCTTATCCCACTGGTCGGGGTGGATACTTTCACCTGTTGAATATTTGAGCCTGTCACCATTTGGCAGCCGATGGATTAAGTAGATTAAAGTTGCTACTTCTGCCTTTGGATTTTTGAGAAAAAAGATTTTTGTCATAATTTGTGGTTTGAACGTTTCGGCAAAGATAATAAAACTTTTACGAGGGGAACAAATAGGGGAACAAATTTGCGTGTTATAACATGTTTTTTAATGTTTTTTGATTTGGTGTTAATCGTTACAAAGCCCGCTGGTAGTACGTTGTAGAACATGTTTAAACATTGATCGGCAAACAAGGTATTTAGCCCTGGTGGGGCTACCACCACAATTTTAAAGCCGCTGTTATCCAATGTGTTAACAGCGGCTTTTTTTGTGCGTTGCCGGTTTGTGCTATAATTCAGAACATCTTGCCTGAAAGTTGTTTTCCCAATTC
>JAVEPM010000252.1:0-2890 GCA_034008115.1 Methanolobus sp. | reverse complement strand
ACTGAAGAAGCCAGTTATTACAGGGGGATTTTATATGAAAGTAAAAAACTAAATCACGGTGGTGATAGAAATTCAAGTGTGCAAAATGCCCACTTGAAAACTGCCGAACAAATAGGTAAAGAATATGGAGTGAATGAAAGTACTGTAAGACGTGATGCCACTTATGCCAAGGCGGTTGACAAGGTCGCCGAGGAAGTAGGAGAAGAAGCAAAGCGGGCGATATTATCAGGACAGGCTAACATTCCAAAAAAGGATGTTGAAAAATTAATAGAAATAAAACAAGAAGCACCTGAATATATTGAGCCTATCTTGAAAGGAGAAATTTCATTAAGCAAAGCTATTCAAGAAAGCAAAAAACGTTTAATCGAACAGGTACAAGAAGAACGACGAAATACAAAAGAAATAACACGTGCTACTATATATCACGACGATTGTTATAATTTTTTGAGTCGTTTTCAAGATAAGTCGGTAGATTTACTTATAACCGATCCGCCTTATTCAACCGATATTGATGATCTACCTGAATTTTTGGATATGTGGCTATATGATGCTCTCGATAAAGTTAAGGACTCGGGCAGGGCTTTTATTTGTATTGGTGCTTATCCTATTGAAATATACACTTATCTTCAATATCTATTGAAAACAGATTGGATTGTTGATAATCCGCTTGTGTGGACGTATAGAAACACATTGGGGCAAACGCCGAAAATGAAATATAATCTTAATTATCAACTTATTTTACATCTATACAAAGAGACGTCAAATCCTTTGGATAACAGGATTACAAATGAGATGTTCTCTGTTCAGGATATTAATGCACCCGATGGTAGATTTGGAGACAGATTTTATAAATGGCAGAAGCCTGATTTACTTGCTGAAAGACTAATTAATCACACAACCAAAGAAGGAGACACGATTATTGATCCTTTTGCAGGATGTGGTACTTTTATTCTTAAGGCAAGCGAATTTAATAGAACTGCGTATGGATGTGATATTGATATCGAAGCAATAAATATTGCTAAAAAGAGAGGATGCTATGTCGTATAACGGAGATTTTGACAACGATTTTGAAACAGCCACCGAATTTGGTAATATCATTATACCAGTTTTGAATTCGCATTTAAAAAATAATGCTGAAGTAATACATACAGAGCATCTGAAAGAAATAGTCGCTCAATTACTTGATCAATATTCAGGCATTGATGGAATATTGAAAATGGATAACAATATAGCAGGTGTCGCATTACGTGTACAGCAACACAGTGCTAAAAATTGGGAGACATTTACAATACGTTATTCACGATGTACTGGTTCTGAAACTGAATACAGTAAACGTAAAAGGCAAATTTACACTTCGAATGTGTTCTACCCACACTACACGTGTCAGGCTTATTTAGACGATGATAATAAATTACTCGGCGGTGCATTCTGTTTAACGAAAGATTTATTTGATGCAGTAATACCTTTTGAACCGTTCACTGAAAAATGTGATATCTATCTACAACAAAACAGAAGTGATGGTAACGTATTTATCGTATGTCCATTTTATAAAATAAAACGGATTTTGTTATTTTGAGATACTTAATAAATTACCGCATATGAAATTATTAGTTCATTATATTATTAAAAATTTAAAACTAAAACTATGGCACGCCCTAAAAAGAACGGTTTAGACTACTTTCCGATCGACGTTGATATCTTCGACGATGAGAAAGTTATCCCCGTTTCAAGTGAATTCGGCACGAAAGGCGATGGTATCCTTATAAGGGTATTATGCGCTATATATCGAAACGGCTATTATGTCGAATATTCTGATGCCTTTATATTCAAAATCGCAAAACAAGCAGGCGAGCCCTACGACACCGTTTTTGATGTAATTTCCGGGCTTGTGAAATGGAACTTCTTTGATAGATATATGTTTGAAACTTTCAAGGTATTGACGAGTAGAGGAATTCAAAAGCGCTGGATGGAGGCAACGAGGAAGCGAGTAATTGAATATGAAAAATTAGAATATTGGCTCTTAAATTTAGATGATAAAAAAGTAGTTTCCGCGGAGGAAACCCCAGTTTCTGGCGGAAGAAACTACATAAAACAAACGTTTCTGGCGGAAGAAAACCCCGAAAACGATACAGAAAGTACACAAAGTAAAGTAAATTATAGTAAAGTAAATAAGATTATAAAAGAAGAAGAAATTAAAGAAGAAGAAAGGCCGAAACCAAAAAAGCCATCTAAGGCACAAACCGAAAAACGGTTTGTGCCTCCTTCTCTTGAAGAAGTAGAAAAATATGTTTTAGAAAAAAATTATAAAAACGTTGATGCTCAAACTTTCATAAATTATTATGAATCAGTTGGTTGGTTCGTAGGAAAGAAAAAAATGGTAAATTGGCGGGCGGCCGTTGCAAGCTGGGAAACTCGAAACAAAAACAGTTCGCCGCCTACACAAAAACGAAAAACAGCTGTAGATCAATATGATGTAAACGAAATTTGGAAAGAACAAATTGAGCAAGCTGCTTTAAAACGCAAGTATCCAGAAGCATAAAAATAAAAAATTATGGCAGAAACACTGAATTTAAACTCAATTTTTGAAAAAATAGATGAATGGGGCATATTTCGCTCCGTGAAACGATTTCAATATTTACCATACGACTTAAATTTAGCTTTAAAAGTTGTTGAGGCTATAGGTAAGAAGCGCAACGCTAAATTTGTTATCGATGATGAAAATAAGTTTGCCTATGAAAATTTAATAAGGTGGGTGCACGGCGACCCTGAATTCAAGTGCTTAAACGCTGATACTAAAGAAGTTATAAACGGGAGACTCGACGCTGGAATCTACATAGCAGGTAACACGGGTTCGGGCAAGTCGTGGGCACTCGAGATCATGGCCGCCTAC
>JAVEPM010000251.1:0-2893 GCA_034008115.1 Methanolobus sp. | reverse complement strand
AAAGTGTTTTATGAAAATAGCATTTCTCAAATTTTAAATCAGAGTATAATGGAAGAGTTAGAACTTCATCCCAAATTTGGTTTAGTGACCCCCTATACATCTGGAAGTCATCAGGATATGAATTATGAATTGATGATAAAAGCAAAAGAAGCAATAATGCCGTATCTGATCGAGATGTTTTTTGAGACATTTGGAAATTTGAATGAAGTTGATCTGCTAAGAAATCTTCAAAATATAGGAAAAAGCGCTGAAACAGCTATGTTTAAAGCAACTGAAGGTATTAACGCTTACAAAGGTCTAATATTTAATTTAGGATTAATAATTTCAAGTATAGGATACAAATTTTCTAGATATGAAACGAGAACAATCTTTGATATAAGCCAATCATTTGCAAAACAACTCTTTTTGAATTATGATTACTCTAGTGAAAGTTATGGCGACAAGGCATTTCTAGAACACTCGATTAAAGGTATTAGAGGAGAAGCTTTGTCAGGCTTTTCAACAGTAAAAATAGCTCTAAAGAAGTTATTTGATTTATCCACTTACTCAAAAATTCAAACTTTGATTTTTCTTATCATCAATTGTGAGGATACTTCTTTGTTTCAAAGAGCGGGTTCGTTTCAAAAGTATTTATGTATAAAAAAAATGTTCAATGAATTGGATTTGAATAACGACAAAGATGTCTTGAGAATCAACGACTATTGTATTGCAAATAACTTGAGTTTTGGCGGTAGCGCTGACTTGCTTGTTGTAACGGTTCTCATTAAAATTTTCAACGACAGATATCTGTTTTTGGAGTGAATGATTAGAGGGGAAAAAAATTGTGATTTTTAAATTTTTTTTCTTGACAATAAAACTAATAAATAGTAAAATCTTTATGCGAGTGAAAAATGGAGGTTTAGCTCAGCTGGGAGAGCATCTGCCTTACAAGCAGAGGGTCGGCGGTTCGAGCCCGTCAACCTCCACCATGCCGAAATAGCTCAATCTGGTAGAGCAACTGACTTGTAATCAGTAGGTTGCGGGTTCAATTCCTGCTTTCGGCACCACTCACAAATATTATGCGTAAAGCATGGATGTGGCGTACTGATTTTACAGTACGCCACATTTATTTTTACTAAAAAGGTGAGTTTATGAATGCAAAAGTTGATGATAGAACGCAGTTAATTCTTTATAAGAATCCAATTTGGAAGGGACTTCTATATTTAAGCTTTCCAGTTTTTTTGGTCAACGTTTTAAAAACTCTTCATGATATTGTCGATGGTATTTTCTTGGGGATGGTTGACGGGGTTACCGATGCAGGGACATCACTTGCCACTTCGATGCAAAGCGCAGTAGCTTTAACTTGGCCAATCTTTTTCATTTTTATTTCCTTTGGTATGGGACTTAGTGTTGCGGGTAATGCATTAATAGGTCAATATGTAGGAAAAGGAGACTATGATACAGCCAAGAGGTATTCTAACAATACCGTCTATATATCAATCTTTTTAGGGTTTTTGTTTACTGCAGTAGTTTATTTTACAGCACCTTACATTTTGAAATTGATGGGCGCAGAGGGCTCCGATCTAACCTTTGCAATAACATATTTAAGGATAAGAAGTTTTGAACTACCAATTTTGTTTTTGATGTATTCTTTTGAAGCCGTAAGAAGAGCTACGGGAGATACAACAACTCCTGTCATTGTCAATGCAATTGGTATAGCTTTAAATATAGTACTGACTCCAATTATGGTTTTGACACTTAATATGGGTGTAACCGGAGCTGCCTTATCTACTGTAACAGCTCACTTGGTCATTTTGCCGATAATAATATTCTTCTTATTGAAATCAAAAAAGAGTTTGACTGTTAATTTCAATATTAAACAATTGAATAAGACGATTATAGGTGATATATTCAATATTGGTATTCCTGCTTCCACGGGTCAATCAATACAAGCTGTTGGTTTTGTTATCTTGAACTCGTTGATTTATGCTTATGGAACAAGCGTTTCTGCAGCTTTTTATATTGGCAATAGAATTTCTTCATTGGTAATGTTCCCGGTATCGGCAGTATCGTCGATAGTCGCTATCTATATTGCTCAAAACGTAGGTGCACAAAACATTCCTCGCGCTAAAAAATCTGTAAGAGAAGGTATAATAATTTCTGTAATCATGATGATTGTGGGAATTATCATTTTATTACCATTTTCAGAATCAATAGTTCACTTATTCAGTAAGGATTCAGACACAATCAAACATGCCACCACTTATGTATTTTGGATTGGAATCGGTTTACCTTTGATGGCTTTGTTCCAAGTATATTTATCTGCGTTTCAAGGAAGCGGAGAAACGAAAAAGTCTTTTATTTTGGCGATTACAAGATTATGGATTTTAAGATTGCCAATGATATTATTGGCCAACAAGTACACTGATTTGGGACCTATGGGAATTTGGTATGCAATGCTTGCAAGTAACGTACTTGCAGCTTTGGTTGGAGCTTTTCTCTATAGTAAAGTAAAATTCTTACCAAAAACAAGAAAAGAGGTTTAATTTATGGCAAACATTGTGTTTCCCGATTATGATAATTCTTTATTGAGTATAACAAACTCTATTTTAAAGTTTTATGGAGTTAATTTGGGATATAAAGGATTGGACTCTCTTGACAAAATACTAGAAAAAAAATACAAGAATGTTGTACTTTATCTTGTGGACGCAATGGGCAGTGAAATATTAAACAAACACAAAGACGCATCAGAATTTTTAAACAAAAAGAAGATTATGGATGTAACGACTGTCTTTCCTTCAACAACAGTAGCAGCAACAACGACCGCAACTACAGGTTTGCCTCCAGTAGCTACAGGTTGGATTGGTTGGCAACAATATGTTAAAGAGGAAGACAAAAATGTCGTATTCTTTTT
>JAVEPM010000250.1:0-2898 GCA_034008115.1 Methanolobus sp. | reverse complement strand
TCCGTCCCCGGGCTATGTATTTAACCGGGAATAATCGCTGGGTCTTGCAGACCGCTCATATTCCTATTTATTAACGTTCGTTTATTTTTATATCAAGGAATTCCACTACCTCATGTTCAATTCTTGACATTGATTTATTTGGCACTAAATGATTCTCAATATTCCTTAAATCTGAAATGGATTTTGCCTTTTGATTGTACCAAACGCTGAGGCTTGTATTCCCAAAGTATTTTTCCCATTCTGAAATTTCTTGTTGTTTGATTTTTGTCCACTGAACAGAGTTGAATGTATTATCAACGTTCACACGAAAATTTTGAATTTCTCCAGTAATTAATTTCAATGGGATAAGAAATTCGGACCAACTATGATTTCCTTCTGCTACTACCTTACCTTTGTAATCCAATAGTGCTGTTAATGCTACAAACGCCATTTCACGCTCACTACACCACCCAAAGGTTGAAAAAGTATCACAGGAGGCTGAATAATACTTAAATTCAGAATTTACTAAATCGCCTAAGAACAAATAAGGGGTTCTATCAATATCAGCGTAAGAGTTATACTTTGAAAATTCTTTTGGAGGCTTTATATCCTTTAAAAGCCTTTTACTATTCGTAAAGTATATTTCATGCCTTGGATTAGGCACAGTCCAATGCCATTGATAAGGAATATTTAATATTTCACCTCTTGAACAATTTGATGCTGTCTGACATGTAAATATTTCATGTAAAATAGAAATTGTAAAATACTTTACTATGTTTGAGGAATCATTAATGGCGAGATTATTCTCTAAACAAAATTGATTAAATTCTAAACTATCAATTAAGAAGAAATCCTTTGTATGATTTTTAATAAGTGTCTTAAAAAATATCGGTATCGTCAAAGAATCATAATGATACTTCTCAACTTTGTAATAGGTTTTCTCGCTATTCTCGGAAACACTTTCTGTTCTTGTTTCAGAATGTCCACAAGAATTCAAGATTATTGATAATACTAATATGGTAATTGTATTCTTCATTTAAATGAACGTTAACGTTCGGTGATAAATTCCGTTGCGGTTCTTTGGCTTTTGGCGTGGGTCACCGCAATGGAATTTATCATCCAGTTGTGTTCAGTTTTTTCTTTTTAATTTAGTACTCATTTCCGATTCAAAGAAAAACGTAGTTTAAAATCGAACCCCGTTTTAAAAACGACTGTTTATTGGTTGAGCATGATCTATCATACTTCGTATATGGATTGTTCTCAACAAATGTCGGGATTATTTCTTAATTCCTCAAATTTCATAGATTTTCATTTATTGCCTGGCTGAAAACTTCTACCCGATGATGTACCGGCGAAATTACGGCACTTGACTTTCTCCATTTTTTTCCGTAATTTTGCCGGTCAAAGTCTTATTTGACGTTGCTACGTCTAAAAGCGAGCTTTCCACGGTATCACCGAAAAGACTTTGCTTCCGGTCTAATTGTCCAATTCTTCCTCTTTCATCATCGGGCAATAGTTTTCCCTTTTTTAATGAAAATAAAATCTATTCCTTATTACTAAATAATCCCTAAAACAGTCGGTTTACTCTTTCAATGAACGTTCGATTTTTAATTGAACACTACGTTTGGCAATATGCAAAGTTGGGGATTACGGAGCGATTCCCTATCAAGCTACACAACAATTGATGCGAACCACAGCCCTTGAATAACCTACTAAACCCCAATTTTGTATATTGCATGTTGGCGGTATGTGCTTTATGCATTATATCTTGGTTCTAATATCTCAAATTTCTCACCAAATAAACTTTTCAATTCATCAACATATTTGTCGAATAAATAAAGCTCTGTTCTAACATGGACATTTATCAAATTTGCTGAATCAAGAGGATTTATAAAAATAAATGTACTTCCGCCACCTCTCCCTGGCAACTCGTTTTGAAGTTTTATCTCATTAATATCCTTCATATTAAATACTAGGGAATAATCTTTATTACTGAATCCAAACTGTTCTCTCTTATCAGTTGCCCATATAACTGAATTAATTTCATTTGTAAAGTATTCTTTTATCTGATCGGGTGTCTTATAAAGGTTTTTGTTTTTACGGAAATCTAGGTTTTCAATATAGAATCCTTTTTTACGGAATAATATTTTCTCATTTACGGGAGAAATCAATTTAATGTTTTGAATCAAGTTTGTATAATCTCGATTGTTCTCTATCCGAATAGATGCACTATCACTACCACTTGTCGATAAACAAATATTAATTCCCTTTTTTGTCCAGTGTGAGGTCATATCGTAAACTGGAGAAGGCTCTCCAAGTATTTTTGCTAAAGATTCCTTTAGAAGTAAATAATTTTCACCAGCATTACCATCAATAACTTTGACATTAAACCAAACTGAATCTATCGGTACATCATCACGATTAAATCTCAAGTCTGGATACCTAATTTTAAAGTCATTGATAATTAAATTCCCAATAATCACAGGTGAATTAAAGGTAATAAACTTTGAATTATATTCATCAAGTTCAAAATCAATGCTATCAAGATTATTTATATCCGAGAAAGTATCATCCCACTTAATTTTTTGATTATAGTCAGAGACAAAAAATCCTTCGGTTAAATCCCTTGAATCATTCTCATTAAGTATTACGCAATTGATTTTAGACATATACTTCTAATTTCTTTTCTTGAATGTATAGTATTTGTGGGGCTCTCTTAGCATTACCGCCAACGGATGGCGGTATGTTTTTGTTGCCGATTTCGGAGCACGTCACTGTCAAGCCGTAATGAAGTTTGAAGCGAGCCACAACCTTTCATTTTAGCACTATCTCGGCAATAAAATATACCGCGTGTTACCGTTTCGTTGTTCATTTTCTCACTAATTTTCTTTCATTTTTGCTGCATCTTTTCTGTCTGCC
>JAVEPM010000004.1:0-88843 GCA_034008115.1 Methanolobus sp. | reverse complement strand
CAAGGTGTGAAAGTGATGTAGTTGTTATTTCCATGCAGTTGGTTCATCCCCTCAAATGATCTTACTGATGAAATGGAAGAAGTATGTTAAAAAGGTTTAGATTTAAGATGTACCTGCGGAAAGTGAGTTGTATGAACTCCACGGCCTTTGCAACATTTAGCGTCTCAATCTCATCAATATTATTTGCATCCCCGTGGTGCCGGAGCAGCTCATGTACTTCCTCAGAACTTACACTCGAACCCTCTATAGCATTGGTATTGAAAACAAACTTCTCTGTGAAGGCTTTCCAGCCATCCACATCAAGATGAGCGACCTCTATCTCCCTGTCGTACTCATTCAGCTTTTCTATCTCTTTTCTGCTGAGGGAAAACTTCAGAAGATCGGTCTTAGCCTGTATCTGCTGCTCTATTTCCTTTTCAGCGTCTTCCCTGCGCTCTTCAATTTCTTCCTCTGTCAGGTTCAAGCCTAGGTAATGCCGTATCTTTTTAGTCCTTTTTCCGATACGGTAGGAATGGGACAGGTAGTATTTTGTGTTTTGTCCCTGCTTTCTTTTCTCAATATGCATACTTAAATGGGTGACCACATTCTATATAGCACTTTTGTGGTCACCTATGAGTATAGAAGGTCTGGTCGTATGTTGTTCCTATAAGGCTCTGGAAACATAATTTCATGAAAGAAGCATGAGATTTTCTTTCAGGACCAAATTCTTAATAGGTTTTAGATTCATCTTCAGATTTATATGTCATCATATAAACATGCTAAAAGGACACTGCCTAATGTAGGCAAAGTCGATACTGTCCCTTTAAGTGATGAAGAACTGGAAGGCATCAAAGAATCACTTGAAGATATAAAAAATGGTCGTGTATTTACACTGGACCAGGTAAAAAATGAACTTGGTTTTTAATGGCATGCGATATACTTTTTTCTCAAAAAGCACTACGATTTGAAAAAGTTTCCTGGGCATGTAGCTGTCCGCATAATTGATGGTTTGGAATCAATTAAAGAAAGCCCTTATTTTCATGTTAAAACTGTAAAAGGTACGCTTTAGCACAGTCATAGGGTAGGTAGCTATCGTGTGATCATGGAAATAATTGATGAAAAAATGCTTATCCATGTGATCAATGTAGGGCATAGGAGTAAAGTTTGCAGAGATTATTGACACATCAATTAATTGTTACTTTTGTACTGTTCTCCAGTGACCTCAAGCACCAGTTCAATGGCTTCCTTGATGTTTTCAATGGCTTCTTCTCTGGTATCTCCTTCACTGATAGCTGCCGGAAGTTCCAGGCAACGCACAGTGTATCCGCCTTCTTCTGCGATTTCAAGAACGATGGTATACTCCATAACTATTCATCAGTGATTCTGGTACATTATATTGATTTGTGATGCCAGGGCAATAATTTATCGTAAACTCTCTCTCTCAGGTGACCACATTCCAATTGTATTTTTGTGGTCATCTGTTGAGAAGGATGATTACTCAACCTTTATTAGTTGTGAACACATACTAAAATTTAGAAAACATTCCTCTTTGATATCCATGAACACAATCATTCAACCCCTTGAAAAAGAACAATTGCTCCCCCTCCTCAAAGACTTCTTTGAGAAAGAGGAATACATCGAGCTTGCTTACCTTTTTGGGTCAGTGTCAGAGGGGAAGGCCGGTGTCCTGAGTGATATCGATGTAGCTGTCTATTTGTCCGAATCGCTGACAAAAGCACAGAGAAACCATAAACGCATTGAACTGATAGGCAGTCTCACAACTTTACTCAAAAGCGATAGTGTTGACCTTTTGATAATCAATGATACCTCACCAGTGCTTAGTTTTGAGATAATAAGGCCAAACATCCTTATTTATGCAAGGGACCACAACCTGAGGGTGGATGTGGAACATCGTATCATGTCAACATATCTGGACTGGAAATACTATGAGGACCGGCTAAATCAAAATCTTCTCAAAAGAATTATGGAAAGAGGATTGACTTGAATGCGTGATGATTCTAAAATACTCCGGAAACTGAATTTGCCAGATATATTGCAGAATATCTAAGCACTCATCACTAGATATTCTTACACTATCTCACGAATTACTGGATAAAATATAAATTGAAGAGCCTGTCACAAGCTCTTCAGATTTCCTTCGCCCACAAAACCTCACCCTCTTGCATAGCATACAATATTTCCTGGGCGACCTCGGAATTTGTTCTCATCTTGATATCGCCATGTCTGCTTACAGTTGCTGAGAACATAAACCCTTCATCTGCATAGACTTCCACATCACAACCAGAAGCTTCGGGCATATTAAGTATGATATGCTTTTTTGTACGTTCGATGATGGGGTGGTGTTCTTTATTTGTCCGTGCTTTGCACTGTTCATTATCCAGGGATCCATGCTCCTCTCCATGCTCTAACTCACGTACATCGATATGAATACCAAGCACTCTCTCAATATCATCGATTGTTTTGCCGCTTTTGCCTATCACCCTGGGCATGTCCTTATCCCTTACACGCACCATAGCACGGCTATCTGAGACCATTTCCACTTCTATCGGACCGTTTGCATAGTTGCCGATCACATCTTTCACCTCTTCTTCTGCAAATTTCCAGGATGGGTTTCTCTTCTGCTCCCCACCAATGGGCATAACGACAACCTGCTCTCCGTAGGTATATATCTCGAATTCGTTCTTGCCTGTCTCAAGGTCCGATATAAGGATAACAGGTCTTGCAAGGTCTGCCTCCATCATGCCTGCCGGAACCTTCACAGTGAACTCAAGCACCTGCACCTTTGCGATCTCTCCCTTGTCGATGAATATCACTGTATCCACAACCTGTGGGATCACACCAAGCTCTACCCTGCCAATAAGCCTCTGGATAGCATCCACCGCGCGGTTGGCATGCACAACTCCGATCATGCCCACACCGGCAAGTCTCATATCTGCAAAGATCCCAAAGTCCTTGGTCTTGCGTACTTCGTCATATATAGTATAATCCGGGCGTACAAGCAACAGTACATCTGCCGTGTTCTCAAGGCTGCCATCAAGAGGTGCATACTGGGTGATCTCCTGTGGGACCTGCAGGTCGCGAGGTGATTCCATGGTCTTAACCACAAATCCACCATCATTAAGATAAATAGCAACACTTGCTGCAAATGTGGACTTTCCAGCACCGGGTGGCCCTGATATCAGAATGCCCCTCTGGGTGCTTATCCTCTCTTTGAGCATATCGCTTAAACGGTATTCTTCCAGTGACACAGAGGCCACCGGACGTACAATGGTGATCTCCACATCATCGGAAAACGGAGGGTTTGATATGGCAATCCTCATATTCCTTATCTGAAGCACCGCTGCACCGCTGAAGCCCATTTCCGTAAATGATTCCTGATCAGAACGTGCCCTGTTCATCAGTTCTCTGGATATCATTTTTAATTCCTGGTATGTGCAGGGCTCATTTCTTATCTTTACATATTGCACATTTCCTATGGAGCCTTTTTTTGCCATTGGGGGAACCTTATGCTTCAGGTGAACTGACATTGTGTCTGGTGTGAAGAAATCATCAACAAGCAATGGTCCGAATTCTTCAAATGGAGGTTTTACAAAGTCAACTTCAAGTCCCTTTGCTTTTGCAACGAGCGACTGCACCCGGTCACCGGTGACAAAACTTGCGCCAAGTTCTTCTGCGACCTCTCTTATTAGTGCATCTATCTCGCCGCCCTTGGCAAGCTTGACCTGCTCAAGGTTTGGCCTGGGCCCGCTGAAAAATATTCTGATTTTGCCTTTCTCTGCATATCTCTGGAGTTCCTGTATCTCCTCAAGGCCGTTGTATCCAATCTCAAGTCCCCTGTTGGCCTGGGCTTCCAATTCAGCCACCACTGCCTCTGGAACATGGATATCGACATCCCTTAGCCCATCATCACGTATCCTTGCAGAAAGGATACCATCGATAACTGCACTCGTATCAGGGACTATCTTTTGTCTGTTTCCTGCACTTTCTTCCATAGTTCTGATAGGGTAGCTGACTATTTAATTAAGTCGCCACAGCTTTAAATCAGGTGTAAAAAGAATAAAAGAGTCAATTAAAGGATTAGTGTTTAGTATTACTATAAAATATGCGATCAATACACATCTTCGGGGTTAAATACCTTTTCTCCTACTTCTTCGCCATCTATTGTTCTATAAAAGCATGAACGAAAACCAGTATGGCATGCTCCTCCTTCCTGCTGCACCAATAACAGGACCGCATCCATGTCACAATCTATCCTTATTTGCACAACTTTCTGCATGTGTCCGGAGCTCTCCCCCTTTTTCCACAGACCTTGCCTGCTGCGGCTCCAGTAGTGGACTATGCCGGTCTCAATAGTCTTCTCCATTGCTTCTTTGTTCATGAAGGCACACATGAGTACTTCTTTTGTCTCACTGTCCTGAGCAATGGCCTGTACGAGGCCGTCATCATACTTTAGATCATCAGGTTTTATCATGTCATCACTAATTGCTATATACTATAAAATACTATTATACTTCATTATTAATATAATTGATACCGAAATAATTGCGTAATATGGGGTCTAATTATGGATTATAGTTTTGATGGTACAGGCGGATATAGAATCCCAACAGGGATAGCCGGATTGGACGTGCAGCTTGGGGGAGGAGTTCCTCTTGGAACAACTATTCTTATCCTTGCAGAACCCGGTGCCAATTCTGATATTTTTGCCCAGCAATTCGTTTATGGCGGCCTTCTGAATGACGAGGAAGTATTCTACTTCACGTCAGAACATCCCGGACAGGATATAGTTCATGAGATGGAGAACATGAAATGGGATGTTGAAAAGTATCTTGAGGATGGGCGTCTTGATTTCGTTGATGCTTATGGGCCACGTTTCTATAATGTGCTTCCTAAGGATTTAACAAGTAATCTCTCTGCAAAGGACTTCCTTAAAAAAGGTACGGATTCGATGAAGCTACTGAAAGCCACAGTGATGCAAAAAAGAGATACAAAATACCGGGGTGTTGTGGATTCTATTTCGTATTTCCTGCGTGGCTACAGTCTTACTGCAGTAGTGGATTCCATTGAACTGATCTCTTCCATTGGCAGGGCAACAGGTGCTGTTCACTTAGTACTGATGACCAGTGGTATGCATGATACAATTACGGAGAACACTCTTCGCCATATATGCGACGGCGTCATTGAATTCAGACTCAATGAGCGTGGAAGCGAGATAGAGCGTACTATAATGATAAGGAAGATGCGTGGAATGCTTGTTCCTAACCGGACAATTTCCTATATGGTCACACAGAAGGGGATCGAACTTGAAACCACTACGCGTGTTCTTTGATATTTTTCATGTTTCCAATTAAGGAATCATTATTTCTAGTTCCTTATACTTTTTATTCATAGAAAGCTATTTTACTTAAGCGAAAAAAAAGGTAATGATCATAATGAAACAAGACTTAGTGCGAATTTTGAGGGATATTTTCACATCATCAGGTTATAATGTTACGGACTCTTTCCGACATGACCTAATTGCCGAGAGGAACGGTTTGAAGACATTCATTAAACTTTCATATTACCCGGACCTTACAGAGCTAAGAGAATTTGTAAGCCAGATATCAGAAGGTGAAGGTCTCTATGTGATTGCCGGAGAGGCAAATGATGAAGTCATTCGTCAGGCAGAGGCATCTGGTCTTAAAGTATGGCGTCGTGATGACATGGCTCTGAAAATAGGCAGGGCAATACTTGCTGACATGGAAGGATCAACAGCAGAACTTGATCTGCTTGAGTCAAGCAGGAAAAAACCGGTTAACAGATCAGATGAGATCGCAAAAGAAGCTATAAATGCTATATTTGGCACAGGTTCCTCACCCCATGTAGAAAAATCAGCGTTAGAGCAGCCAGTTTCACATTTTTCCAGACCATCTGAGCCAGTGGCGAATCGAGTAACAGAAATACAATATTATCGTCCAAGTGTTAGCTCTTCTGATTCTGAGGACGTTGAAATATCAGGGACGCCTGGTATATTAGAGTCACCTGACATATTTGAGGTGCCTAATGTTCCAGAGGAGCCATGTCTTGAAGCTCCTGCATCTCCTATTCAGAAAGTAGCAATGGATTCAGTTATCATGACTCTGCATTCACCACCTGTCAGTGTATCAAAGGACCGTGCAATTTCAATAGCAATGCCCCACGTTAGAGAAGCTAACACCGCAGTATTGAAATTCGTACCTTTCTGGCAGTATCATTATTCGCTTGGTGTGGAACATCGTTACAAATCCAAAATAATCGACATATCTGGTGATGGTTCCGGTTGTCTTAATGCACTCAATGGAAACCTAGAGGAAGTGCGTTTGACCGATGTGCGTGAGAGTGTTGTTGTTCCTGATGTGGAATATGATGTGAAAATACCTGTTACAACCAACGAGGAGGCTCAAAAGCAACTTCTTGATATGATCGTAGATGAATACACACGTGATCTGCGCTTCGATGCTTCCCAGGGTGATGCTATCATTTCTGAACATAAGAAATTTAAACCAACCCCATCAGATATTAATTTGCAGTTGGACCTTGTCTATGTACCCGTATGGGTAATAAAAGGTCAGAGAGACTTTTTAGAAATAAATGCTTATAGTGGCGAAGTTTTGCAGAATCCTGTGGATGATGATGTTGAGTTTGTGTGAGGTTTATTGCAGAAACATACATTAATGTTCGTAACCGTACGAATGATTTATATAGCAAAAACACATATAAGGGATTAACCGGTAGTCACCTAGTAGTAATTTCAAACAAATAATGAGGAATCAATAATGGTAGAAGTAACTGATAATGCAGCAGTCGAATTAAAATCACTGCTTGAAGAACAGGATAAGAAGGATGTAGCTCTCAGAGTTTTCGTTGCAGGCATGAGCTGTTGCGGTGTTCAGTATGGAATGTCACTCGAAGAGGAAATTAATGAAGAGAACGACCTTGTAGTTGAGGTTAAAGGTCTTAAGATCGTAAT
Source organism: Methanolobus sp. (assembly GCA_034008115.1). Classification (GTDB taxonomy): domain Archaea; phylum Halobacteriota; class Methanosarcinia; order Methanosarcinales; family Methanosarcinaceae; genus Methanolobus. The sequence continues at coordinate 81,855 of JAVEPM010000004.1, read as the reverse complement.
GAACAAGGATGATGCTGAGGGTCTTGCAGATGCAAATATCGACTACGTAGATGGTCCATCAGGAAAGGGCTTTGTCATTGACAACCAGTCCGGCGGTGGCTGTAACACATCATCATGTGGCGGTGGCTGCTGTTAAGTAAATATTAAATGAAATAAACTAATTGGGTAATTTATTCATACAAAAGGTGATTAGATGTTTCCGGGAATAGGTGGCAGGGGAATGAACCCTGCAAAAGTTAAACAGATGATGAAACAGATGGGTATTAACATAACTGACGTCGATGATGTTGAACAGGTCATTATAAGAACAGCTACAAAGGACATTGTTTTCAACGATGCCAATGTCTCAATAATGAACGCCCAAGGTGTGGATACCTATCAGATAGTCGGTACCCCGGAAGATGTCGCCAGGGAATTGCAAATCCCCGATGATGATGTGAGGCTCGTTGCAGAGCAGACTGGTGTGTCCGAAGATCAGGCCCGTGAAGCATTGAAAGATGCAAATGGTGACTTGGCAGAGGCAATCCTGTCACTCTCGTCTTAATTTATTTCATTTCTTATTTTATTTTTTATTTCCAATTTTATTTTTCAATTCATATGCGCTTGTTTTGCTGAGCATTTTTTGCCACATGTTTTCTTAATCTTGTTTTAACGTAACTATTCAGCCTAGCACAATCTGCCTATTGGTACTGATTTCTTCAAAATGGAGATATCTGCCCACTAATAATCTAAGAATCAAAAAAGCAATCAATAGTAACAATCAAAATAAATGTTCCTAATGAAATTTTCATTTCAACTTTTTGTCAAGATTGATATTGATAGCGTTTTTATCAGGCTGAATAGTTACGTTTTAACTTTTGTTTAAACGTAGTTTTGTTACTCTTTGGAGACCAAAATAGGTATATACTAATGTCATGATTATACATTATAATTGAAAAGATTCTACACATTGTCTGTGGTTCTTTTAACGCAGTCCTATTCATGTCCCGGGGTTCTTTCGTAGACCTTTGTTTGTTTTCCAAAATGACATGATACGGTTGCTCTGCAAGATAACATCCGACTGATCTAAAGGCTACGTGTGGTCATGAGGAATACACTAACGGTCAATAATAATGAAGGGAATAAACATGTCTGAGAATTTTGATGTCAAGCTGGATAGTAAAAGCTATCTTCCTGTTCCTTCTGTAAAGGAAAATTCCTGGTTGCAGGATTATGAAACTGCCTACAATGATTTTCTAAAAGATCCCGATAAACACTGGAGGAATGTTGCAGAAGAACTTGAATGGTTTAAAAAATGGGATAAGGTAAAGGAATGGGAGCATCCGAATGCAAAGTGGTTTACCAATGCCAAGTTGAACATCACTCATAACTGTCTGGACCGGCATGTGTTCAATGGTAAGAGGAACAAAGTAGCAATGATCTGGGTCGGCGACAGTGGTGAGGAGGAAATTCTAACATATCGCCAGCTTTATCGTGATGTCATGAGATTTGCCAATGGCCTGAAGTCACTTGGAGTGGAAAAGGGTGACAGGGTCTGTATTTATATGCCTCTTGTTCCTGAGCAGATCATTGCGATGCTGGCTTGTGCCCGTATTGGTGCTGTACATAGTGTCGTGTTCGGAGGTTTTGGTTCCAATGCATTGCATTCAAGAATAAAGGATGCACAGGCAAAAATCGTTATCACTGCAGATGCAACTCTTAGGCGTGGAAAGCGCATAGACCTCAAAACCCTGGTTGACGAAGCTGTTGTCAACGCATCATGCGTGGAAAAGATAGTGGTCCTTAGAAGAATGACTCCACAGCTGGAACTTTTCTCAGAGATAGAAGTTGATTTCCATGAGTTAATGGAAGACGTGGAAAAAGAATGTGACGCAGAGGTCATGGATGCCGAAGATCCGCTTTTCATTCTCTATACAAGTGGAACCACAGGTCCCGCAAAGGGAATCGTTCATGCCTGTGCTGGCTACATGGTTGGTACTTATTATACAACAAAGAATGTGCTCGATCTGAAAGAGAATGATGTTATGTGGTGTACTGCAGACCCAGGCTGGATCACAGGTCACAGTTACATTGTCTATGGCCCCCTTTCAATGGGTGCAACGATTATGATATCCGAAACAACGCCTGATTATCCAAACCCTGGTGTCTGGTGGAGCATGATAGAAGAATTCGATGTAACTGTTTTCTATACAGCACCTACAGCGATCCGTATGTTCATGAAAATGGGTGAGGAGTGGCCTGAAAAGTATAACCTTAGTTCACTGCGTATACTGGGTTCGGTTGGTGAAGCTCTCAGTCCTGAAGTATTCGAGTGGTATTACCGTGTCATAGGCAAGGAAAAATGCCCGATCCTTGACACATGGTGGCAAACAGAAACAGGTATGCACATGCTTACAACAATGGTTGGTGAGCCGATGAAACCTGGCTTTACAGGAAGAGCTGTCCCTGGTGTTATTGCTGACGTGGTGGATGAGCATGGTGAACCTGTCCCTGACGGAACAGGTGGTTTCCTTGTCATAAAAGAACCATGGCCTTCCATGATGAAAACCGTTTACGGCAATGATGAGAGGTATACTCAGTATTGGAACACTATAGGGAACTATTACACTGCAGGTGACCTTGCAGTAAAAGATGAAGATGGGTACATAATGATCCTGGGTCGTTCTGACGATGTCCTGATAGTTGCGGGTCACAACATCGGCAGCGCCGAGTTGGAGGGTACTCTGGTGTCGCATGGAGCGGTAGCAGAAGCAGCTGTTATTGGAAAACCAGATCCTATAAAGGGTGATTCCATCAAGGCTTTTATTGTATTACGTGTGGGTTTTAGTCCCAGTGACAAACTGAAACTGGCGCTTCTTTATCACGTAAGGATGAACATTGGCCCAATAGCAATGCCATCGGAGATCGAGTTTAGGGAATCTTTGCCCAAGACCCGCAGTGGAAAGATCATGAGACGTTTGCTTAAGGCACAGGAACTTGGACAGGATCCGGGAGATATTTCCTCATTGGATGATTGATCTCCTCTTTTTTTAAAATAGCAACTGTTATGAAGCATGCATTATTATTAGGTAACACAGGTGATTACTATGGTAGACTTTTTTGATATTTACCTTTCAGAGGATTGTCCTTACGGTGATGAGACCACAGAGCTCCTTGAAATAGAAGGGAGTGGAAGACTTCGTATAAAATCAAGGGAACATGGGGTTGCTGCATGTATGGATGACCTTATGGTCTTTTACAAAAAGAATGGTTTGGAAGTCACAAACATGGTTCCAAATGGTGCAGAGTTCAATCCAAACGATGTGATATTTGAGGCTCAGGGTGAGCTACCTACACTTTTCAAACTCTGGCGGGTATCACAGACCTTCCTTTCCATTGTGTGCTCAATTGCAGCCAAGACTCGTTTTGCTGTTGAGCTTGCGAGAAAATCAAATCCTGATATAATGCTAGCCACAAGTCGCAAGACCCATCCGGGGTTTCGTAAATATGAACTCAAGGCTGTAAAAACAGGTGGTGGGGATCACCATCGTAATTCCCTTAGTGATTCTATTCTCATAACGCAGAACCATCTGGATGTTATGGATAAAAAGGTAAAGCTCAAGGCAATGCGGAAGATAGAGATCGAACCACGGACCACTGAAGAGGCTTATGAGTCTGCTCCGGTGGCTGACATGCTTCTGCTGGATCACTATGAACCTCAGGATCTTGAATCACTTGTGCCGCAGCTGCGTGCACTTAATCCCAACCTGGAGATTGCAGTTGGTGGAATAGATATCAGTATGATCTCTGAATATGCAAAATATGTGGATGTTATTGTAACAACCGCGCCTTATTACTCAAAGCCTCTTGATCTGACTTCCAAAATAAGGCGTACTTGAATGCATAAGGTGCACGTAAACTTTATATGTAATTATCTACATGGTTGTGTGTGTAATTTGCATCACCATCTCAGAGAGCTCTCTGCCTTTAGTGGACTTCGGGTGGTAGAGCCCTCTTTCAGGATGATTTATGGTATCGATTAATAAATAATAATAATGATGATACTAGTAATAATAAATTCATTGATTATACAATACAGAGGTACTTAAATGAGTAAAGTGGAACTTTTAGATTTCAGTGCAACCTGGTGCGGACCATGTAAGATGCAGAAACCTTTCCTTGAAGAGGTTGAGGCAAAACTTGGTGACAAGGTTGAAGTTAAGGAAATAGATGTAGATAAGAACCAGGAGCTTGCAAGAAAGTACGGCATCCAGGCGGTACCTACTCTCATCATTCTAAAGGATGGGGAAGTAGCAAAACGCTTTACAGGACTTACTGCCGCAGCTATCCTTATCGAAGAGCTAAATAAGGTGCTTTAAGCACCGATTCTTTATTTGTAGTTTGTTTTCCAAGATATTTTTGAAAAAATGTAAATACCTTAAGATCAATCCAGTTTCGAGGGTTTAGGGAAATGAAGGAACTGGTCAACCTTGGCGTAATGGTTTTCAGGGAGAAGAACTCCCGTGGCTCTTTCAAGCCGCACCTCTCTGTTAAGTTCAGATCTGTTGAAGGGGAACTTGTCACGTTATCGATCGATACTTCAAGGACTCCTGCAAAATACCAACAGCCTGATGCTTATCTTATTACTCATGCCCATTCGGATCACAATGGGAAATCTGCAATGCTTTCCGAGCTTGCGGTATGTTCCGATAAGACTGCCCTGGCTCTTGAGATCCGCCATCAACGCAAGTATGCAGGCAGGACGTTCAAAGTTGGTGAAACGATCAAGGTCAAAGGTGTAAAGCTGCAGACATTTCCAAATTATCACACAGTTGGCTCAACATCATTTTTGTGGGAAAATGAACTTGGCACAAAGATACTTGTGACCGGTGATGTAAAGGATGCTTCCATGCTCCCAAAATGTGAGCTCCTGATAACCGAGGCCAACTATGGGGATCCTGGGGATGCAACTTGCTTTTTTGAGGATGACATCACAGGTTTTGAGAATGCCTTCAAAGCAGATCCTTCTATTGCTTTTGGAGCCTATGCATTTGGCAAAGCACAGAGGGCTGTGGAGCTGCTCAGGGAACTTGGTTATGATGGCACAATAGAAATGGACGATCAATCACTTTCACTTACCAGGACTCTCCTTGAGGATGCCGGGGAACTTGCATGTATCGGGGAAAGCTGTGGGGATTGTATAAGTGTTGTTCCTCCGTGGGACCTGGGTAAGCTGCCTTCTCACATTTCTAAATATGTCATGACCGGCCGCAACGATTATCGCTATCCTGCAATCCGGATAAGTGATCACCTGGATGCCAGGGGGCTTGTGGATATGGTAAAAGGTATAGACCCTGAATTCACGGTTGTCTATCATCCCAATGGACAGCGCCCTGGAATATTTGCAAAACATCTCAATTCGATTGGATTTAATGCCCTTTCTATTGACATGATCACTAATATACTGAGCAATGAATTTGTGTGAGGTGTCCTCTGGCAGGATAAACATTTATATAAGTATTGGTTTTTATAGTACCCACACTATCCAAGTTGTACCAGGAGATCAGATCAATTGTCAAAATCATCCAAAAAAAAGCAATCAGCGGCTTCATCCAAGCAGGTGTCCACTGATGTTGCGCAACCAGCTTCTACTTCATCCCGCTCTGCTAAGCCCTCGTTTAAGGTGAGGACTCCGGAAGAAAGGAAAAAAGCTCATATGGAGGGTATCATCAAAACGGCAGTTGCAGCTATTATCGGCGTAATAGCGGGTATTCTAGCCTACATGCAGCTTGGTATTGCTGATGACCCCACTCTAAAATGGTATGCAATACTTACCATCATTGCTGCACTTTCTTTCTATGCAATGAAACTGGTATTCCCAGTATTCAAGATCAAAGTAAAGGAGTTTGGATTTAAGGACTGGTTCTATGTTGAGTTCATCGTTATAGATTTCTGTCTGGTAACATGGACAATACTCCTTAATTGATCCTCTTTTTTTATTTTATCAATTTTATATTTATCACTGACAGGGATTTTACATGCGAATTGCCATATTGAATAAAGACAGATGCCAGCCAAGACGTTGCAGCCACGAATGTGAAAAATACTGTCCTCGTGTAAGGACCGGGGATGAGACTATTATTTTCGGAGATGATGGCAAGCCAATAATATCCGAAGAGCTTTGTGTGGGCTGTGGTATCTGTGTCCACAAATGTCCTTTTGAAGCTATAATGATCATTGGTCTTCCTGAAGCCCTTACTGAACCAACAAACAGGTATGGTCCTAACGGATTTGCCCTATATGGTCTGCCAATCCCACAGGTTGGCAGGGTCACAGGTATCCTTGGACCTAATGGTATCGGTAAAAGTACGGCAGTCCAGATACTTTCCGGCACTCTTATACCAAACTTCTCACAGGAAAGTGGCAATTGGGACACGGTACTTGAACACTATTCTGGTACAGCTCTCCATGACTATTTCAGCGATGTTATAGATGGCAACATCAAAGTTTCCCAGAAGCCACAGTATGTGGATATGATTCCCAAGGCTTTCAAGGGTAAGACTAGTGAACTTCTTGACAAGACAGATGAAAAAGGTAACCTTTCGGAGCTGGTTGAGCGTCTTAGCCTTTCAAATGTCCTTGACCGCAAGATAACGGAACTTAGTGGTGGCGAACTCCAGAGAGTAGCCATTGCCGCATGCGCTGCAAAGGATGCTGACTTCTACTTCTTCGATGAGATAAGTCCTTATCTTGATATCTACCAGCGTATCAATACAGCACAAATAATTCAGGAAATTGCAGAGGAAAAAGCTGTACTTGTTGTAGAGCATGACCTTGCTATACTTGACATGCTTGCCGATGTTGTGCATGTTGCATATGGTGAACCCGGTGGCTACGGTGTGATGACACATCCAAAGAGTGTGCGTGTTGCCATTAATCAGTATCTTAAAGGCTACCTCCCAGAAGAGAACGTGCGTGTACGTCCTGAAGCCATTAAGTTTGAGGTTCATCCCCCAAGAACAGAGGTTGACATCAACACTCTTGTGGATTATGACGCATTTTCCAAAAAGTATGCTAGTGGGTTCTCTCTTTCAACTGAAAGTGGTTCACTAAAGCAAGGAGAAGTTCTGGGGATAGTGGGTCCCAACGGTATAGGCAAATCCACATTTGTAAAGATACTTGCAGGAGAGGTGCAGCCGGATGAGGGTGACCTTGATCTTGACATAAAAATATCATACAAACCGCAATACATCAAAGCTGACACGGCTATTCCGGTGCAATATTATCTGCGTGGTCTGTCCAGCAGGTTCGACACAAGTTATTATCAGTCAGAGATCGCCATACCTTTGCAGATAGAACGGCTTTACGATGATCTGATGACAGAGCTCAGTGGTGGCGAACTCCAGAGAGTAGCTATTGCAGCATGCCTTTCCCAGGATGCTGATATGTATATTCTTGACGAACCAAGTGCTCACCTTGACGTAGAACAGCGCTCAATGGCCACAAAAGTGATCAAACGCTTTGCAGAGAACAACCGCAAGACTGCAATGGTCGTTGACCATGATATCTACATGATAGACATGCTAAGTGAACGTCTTATAGTCTTTGAGGGTGAACCTGCAGTCTATGGTAAGGCACACAATCCTTCAAGCATGCAGGATGGTATGAACAAATTCCTGGCAAACCTTAACATAACATTCAGACGTGATGAAGATACTTCCCGTCCAAGGGTGAATAAACCGGATTCAAGGCTTGACAGGGAACAGAAAGCCCAGGGAGAATATTATTATCACAATATTTTGAATGAGTAATTTCCCTTTTATCTTTTCCTATTCCTGTTTTTTCAAAACAGTTCATTTTCGATCACTTGGTATAACTCTTCAGAAGCATGTTTTTCTTGCAAGGGATACTGTCCACAGTTATTCAGCAGGGTAAACCTGAAATCTTTAACAAGCTTTGAAAGAGGGGCTTTTAATCCTTGAAAAGGATGTGGGTTATGATTTCCGTGAATTGCAAGTACAGGACTTTTTATATGTTCTCCCATATCAAGCATTTTTCCGCATCTTCTCAAATAGCTGGCTTCGTTCCGTGTTTTCTGGGATTTGGGTTCATGGTTAATTTCGGGGATCATCTTGCTTTTCAGATTTTTATCTCATCCATATATTAAAAAGGACATATTTATATATTATATATGTATATATATGTATTATGAATTAGTACCAATGCTGGTGTATTTTGGTGCTGTTTTTCTTTTGGATGTGGTATTATAGTAGAAACAAAATTTTATAACAATATAGCTGTCCTTGACAGTGTTGACAAAGGTGACTTTAAAGCAGAGATCCTTCAGTACAATTCTTTAAACGGAAGCAAGGGTCCAGGTATTGCAAAGAACCTGTATTATGTTCACAAAGCAGGCATGCATTTAAAACAGGTAAAAGTAACCTTGAATGGTAGTGGCGTTATAGTCGAACCGGGTGCTCTTTATTTCCACAAAGGGGATATTGCATGTGATGCTAATATAGGTGGAGTTGGCGGTCTTGCAAAGAAGATGCTGAAGAACAAGCTTACAAAAGAGTCTGCTTTCAATCCTCTCTACAAGGGTACAGGCGAGATATTCCTTGAACCCAGCTTCAGTCATTTTCTGGTAGTAACGCTGGATAATGGTACTATTATTGTAGACAAGGGTATATTCTACTGTTCCGAATCCTCTCTGGAAGTTGGTGTTGCAAGCCAGAAGAATATAACTGCAGGTTTATTTGGTGGTGAAGGCTGGTTCCAGACAAAGATCAGTGGTACAGGTACATGTATTCTTGAAAGCCCGGTTCCAATGGGTGAAATATTGAAATACACCCTTGACAACGAGAAACTTCAGGTTGATGGGAACTTTGCCCTTTTAAGGTCCGATTCTGTGAAATTCAGTGTGGAAAGATCAGGAAAAGGAATTGCGGGTAAACTTACCTCCGGTGAAGGTCTCCTGCAGACTTTCGAAGGGACAGGAACCGTATGGCTTGCACCTACACAGCCTGTTTACAATACCATTTCTGCAGGCAGTGTTTCATCATTGGCTGCTGCACCTTATAACAGGAACAATCCAGCATAAAAGAAGCTTTTAGCTCCCTATTTTTATTTTTTCTCAGCCCTGCTCATTATCCTGATGATTCCTTGCAAAAGTAAAAGCCTGGTATATGTTGTACAACCAGAAAACTATCAGTATCAATATAGGTATTATAAGATATGATGCAACTATCAATATAAAGGCAATTACAAAATAGTAAGAACCTCTGGCAATATCTCCGTTGTATATCTGCCCAAGTCCCGGAAATATCAGGGAATAGAGTGCGGCTTTCCAGGATACAAGATCTTTTTTTTCTTCTTCATCTACTACTTCTATAATGTATTTCTCCTCTTCATCTATCAGAATGATTCCCCCATCTATACAAAGAATGTACTCCTTTATATAACAAGGTTTTCTGAAATTTTGCATGTGCACTTCACATGATCAAAAAGTAAAAGTAGTGCCACCGTTCTGGTGACAGTTTCAGATTCACTTACGGCTTCTCTGTATAAGCAAAAATGCAGGATGCACCAGCAGACTTCCGCGGGGGTGTTGCAGCGCTGTCTTCTTCCCCGGCTGGCGGAAGTTCCTTGCCTTCAGGAAGATAAACTTGTGTCTCCTGACTCAGGACTTTGGAATTGGGATGTACTGTCCTTTAGTTCTTTCTTGTTTATGTGATAAAGAACATCGAATCAAAAGGTATAAATATACAATGTGCGTTATTTCTAATATTAAGTTTGAATTAGATAACTTAAGGAGACTGGGCAATGGAAATGGATATTTTTGCGAATACACCGGGAATTATTGGAGCTTCAACAGGAATTTTAATTTATTCCATTTACAATATCAGGCGTAGGAGAATCGGCATCAGGCGTAAAATAACCGGATATTATGAACATGATGAAAGGACAGGAACAGAAAAACTGAGAGGAATAGTCATATTATGCATGATTTCTGTGTTAATGTTGGTATTTAACCTTTTTCTCTTGGATTTGATAATCTATGAAAACACTTTCTGTTTGTTCAAACCAGCAACATGCGAAGCACTGGCAATAATATATCCGGTTTTACTGATTATTGGAGCTTCAATAGGACTTTTAGTTTCCACCATTTACGACATCAGGTACAAAAATATCGGGGAGCCTGAACATGATGAGCGAACAGAAAAAGTGACAGGAAAAGCTGCAAAAAGCACGATTATCGTGCTGATGGGAGCTATTGCCGTGATTCTCTGGGGAGATATTTTTGGCTTGTTCAAACTGGAATCCATTGAAATAATGGCAATACTGTTTCCTGTTTTGCTGTTATCAATGCTGGGTTTTGTCACTTACTACAATTCAAAGGACTTTTAAAGAGGAATTTATGAATTGCTTAAATTAAATGGAGAATATATAATGGCAGCAGATATAATCGATTTCATACCGATAATTGTTGGAGTTGCAATCGGATTTTTGATTTTCAACAGGAAATATAAAAAGTCAGAAGAGCCTGAGCAGGATGAAAGGACGGAAAAAGCAGCAGGGAAAGCTGCACATAGCACAATTATTGTGTTGATGCTGGCAATGGCTGTGATTTTTTATGGATATATTTTTGATTTGTTTAAATTGGAAACAGATCAATCTATAGCAATATTAGCTTTGACCTTATTGTTATCGCTGATAGCTTTTCGTCGCTACTACAACTCAAAGGACTTTTAAGGAGGAATTTTTGAATTGCTTAAATTGTATGGAGAATATATAATGGCAGCAGATATAATCATAATGTTAATGAATATAATCGATTTTTTTCCATTGGGAATCGTTGCACCTGTGTTAGTACTTTTAATTCTGTACAGGCAGTATAAAAATTCTGGAGAGCCTAGGTATGATGAAAGAACAGAAAAAATAACAGGAAAAGCTGCAATGTCCACGGTTTCTATGCTGATGGTGGCAATGCTTGCAATTCTTTATGGGGGAGATTTTGATTTGTTCAAACTTGATACCCAACAAACCATATCAATATTATTCTTAACCTTACTGGTATCGTTTATAGCTTTCTATCGTTACTACAATTCAAAGGATAATTCAAAAGATAATTCAAAAGATAATTCAAAAGATTTCTAAGGAGGAATTCGTATGAAGATCAGAAAAGACAAAGACACTTTACGTTTTTTGGGTGTAGCTTTGGGAATGCTGCTATTGGGTCTGGTTCTATGGCAATTACAGTTCTATGGGATTGGTACAGGAATCATTATAATGGGCTTAGTGCTCACGGTAATGTTCTTGCACACCGCTACAAAACCCCGGGAATATTTTATACGTGATGAAAGGTCTGTAAGAATAAATGAAAAAGCAGGATATCATGCTTTTTTGATACTTTTGATATGTATTTCAATTCTCTCAATGATGAACTGGTTTACTGACATACTTTACAAGGATGTGAGTGCGCCTTTAGTTATTATCGCAACGGGATCATGGCTTATTCTGAGATGGTATTATGATAAAAAAGGTTATGGGACAGATACATGAAAACCAGAATCAAAGAGCTCCGGGCCAGACATGACCTGACCCAGGAAGAGCTAGCGAAAAAAGTAGGGGTAAGGAGGGAAACGATCCTGTTTCTGGAAAAAGGAAAGTACAACCCTTCCCTGAAATTAGCCTATGCCATTGCAAAGGTTTTTGATTCAAGAATCGAAGATGTATTTATTTTAGATGATGAATGAGATGTTTTGGAATGAATAAACCAAAACATATCAATTTTATTTTACTCTCTTTCAGAGTTCTCACAGGCAAATAATGCAAAAAGCGGCTCTGTAGAAATCCTGTAAATTTCATTTTTAAACTCAGTAGTATTCAATAATTGTATTATTTCATTAGTCCTCAGGATGGAAGCGAAGGAACATGCCGCCTGCGGCGGGTGCTTGCATTGTTCTTTGTTTATCAATGATCTTGTATAAAGCTTCAGGAACACAAGGCTGCAGGGAACAATAGTTTATAATAATTTGAAGTCATGATTAACTTAAACCATCCCGTAGGGTCCGGCGAAGCCGGCACAATCCGAAAAGATGAATAAGATAATCTGTTGCTTTCAACTCTTTTTCTGCATACGCTAATTAAAAACAGTGGTTTTTTTCCTAAATTTGATAATCTGCAATCATGACAAGCATATACGGTCTCATGATCCATTCAACTGAGGGTTTCTACAGAGCCGAAAAAGCAGAGCTTTAAAGGCTCCTTTTCTAATCATACAATATTTTCATCTACAGAACAGTTATCCTATCAATTCTGGCAAAACGATACCTTGATACTTTGTATGTAATTTCGTCTCCTATCTTTACTTTATTAAAGTCTTCCAGACTGACGAAATAAGTGAATGCTTCCCCTTCCGGTACATCATTCACAGGATCATCGGAACTTACATGTATAGCAACATAATAATTAACACCTATATATTTCCTTTCCAGAAGTTCTTTCATTGAATCGTTGACATAGACATTCTTATCTTCTGGAGAGAAGAATTGTTCAAAGTCTTTGTTTTCCACAAAGATCCATGGCATACCAGGGTATTGCAGGTTCTCTAAAACCATTTCTCCAGTATTTCCACTCATCTCCCCATGAATAGCTTTGCGTTCAACTACACCTTCCACCTCAACGGGGAGTACGAAATAAAAACAAATGCCAAAGAAAAGTATTAAGGTAATAATTAGTTTGCTTTTGCTTTTCATATATTTCTAAAAGACCTATCCATCTTTACTCTAATTAACCTTGCCATTTTTCATTTTTGCACCCCTTGCAAGATACCATGTCAAAAATTCAGTGTACAGTATTATTCCTATAAGAGTGGACCAGAGCATTAACAATATATGGAAATTGTTTATGGGTACAAGTCCGTTTGCAAGGAGCATATGTCTGTAGGATAGGAAAGCAATCGATGTCCCTGGCATTAAGAGAATTAAAAAAAGGGGTGCCAAAAAGAGAATTATAAGTGCAAGTCTGGAAGACATATTGATCAGGACAAAAAGTATCAGCACGGCAAATAATGCAAAAAGCATCCCTGATCCTACAAAAGCTAGAATTTCCATAGTCCTTTTCTCCCTTTAGTTTATTTCCTTCGTTTATATTCTCTGCTTATATATAAATATATGAAACCAGGTACAACAGCAATTAAGAGAAAAAGGCTGAGAAATGAAGATACTAAAAAGCCTGCAGCTTCAACCCTTGTGATATCAGTTTGCGTTATTGGAGTTTCATCACTATTTTCAAAAGAGTTATCATATGGTTCATTATAGCCACTCTGTTCCATGTAAATATCATCTTCCACAAGAGCATCATCAATGTAGAGGAAAGGTTCAGCTGAAACAATGTTTTCTTTTTTCCCCTCTTTATCTGTAGTACTCAGTTCGGTCACAGGCAGGTAGTATTCTCCTGCTCTTTCCGCCCGTACAATGTAAGTGAAGTTCCTGGTCTCTCCTGCTCTTAGTGTTCCAGCCCACTTGTAATCCCCTTCGATGAAACTGAGTTCATCAGGGATATTTTCCTTGTAAGATACTTTGAAAGTGTTATCACCTTCATTAATTACTATGATAGTGACATTGATCTCCTCACCCACAAGCATATAACTGGAACTGAGTTCTTTTTCTACAATGACCTTTGAGCCACTTACGTGAAAGAGCGTATCAATTCTTTCAGATTCCAGTGTGTAGGTTTCTCCTCCATCTTTCCATATCACTGTTGCAGGCATGAATGTAAAATCCCCAGGTTCTGTAGGTGATACAAAGTATTCTATTGTCTTTGTGCTTCTGGCATCAAGCAATACTGCCCATTCAGTATTTTCTATATCATTGGGAATAAAAGATGGGGGCAATTCATCTGTGACTGTGACAGCTGTCTGGAACTTTGCCTTATTCTCAAGAGTAATAATTATCTGGAAATACTGTTCGGTTCCAAATTCGGGATCTTTGGATGCTTTTTCCTTTCTAATTATCTCTTTTTTGATGGATATGTACGGTTTGACGTTCACTTCAGTCGAGATTTCGCTTCTATATTCATTTCCTCTGTAATCATAGCCCTGAACTTTTGATATTATACTTATGTTCTTACCTGCGGGCTCACTTTCAGGTTTAATCTTGATAATGAATTTTATTTGTTTTCCGGGATCGAGTATCGAATGTTGCTGAGTTGATTCTTCTACGTATCCATCATCACATTCTGTGCTCAGTATTATCCCATGCAATGGTATTGTCCCGTTGTTTGTGACCAGAAATTCATATTCCACGTACTCGTCTGGTTCATAGCTATCTTTCACATCTGCGGGATCTATTTTTATATTTGGGGCTCCAGGTTTTAGTGTCTCTATAAACACTTCTTTTGTATCCTTCTTCAGATATATTACATTGAGTATGAACTCATCAGAGAATTTCTGATGATCTCCTGTTTTGTAAATTCCTTCAAACTGCTTAGCAGCATACTCTCCGGATATTGCTGCCCCGTCTTCATTGATATCGCCAAAGTTGATCTTGTACTTATCTCCTGTTAGTGTGTCACCTTTTTTAAATGATGTTTTGGGAATGTCAGTGATCCATACAAGCTCAGATTTTTGTTTGTATATTTCCAGTGAGACTTTCTCCTGGCTTATGGCAAGTACGTTGATCTTGAGCTCACCGTTATAGATATGCTCGCTGTTCAATCCACTATCGACCTGAACAGCCTCTTTGAAAATAGAGTTCCTGTATACCAACAATCTAGCCGAGGCTTCATTAACGTTGATATCATGTATTTTAATAGTGAAACCTTCCAGGTATGCTCTTTCTGCAATTCCCAGGTCATAAGAACCCTGGAAGATCCATATGTTCTCCTCCCGGATTCCATAAGCGCTTGCAGGTGCAATGAGAATTAGCAAGATTATGATTGATGAAAGGAGCTTTTTTCTTGGCATTATTATCATCTATGTATTTGTATGTTTTAAAAGTTATGTGCTTCTTTCCTGACAGCTATCATCATTGAGGCATACAGGAATATTGCCACAAGGATATAGATTCCCATCCATGTCCAGCTTTCCAGTGCTCCTATACTTTCTATGGAAAGACGGGTAACCATATTCAGTGGAGAGTTCGTGAAAAGATAAGAGGACATGAACAGGAAAATGAGGATTAGTGAATACAATAGCTGTGCAACTCCTCTTTCTCTGAACAGGACTGCGATTATAGTACTTGACAGTACAAGTACAGCAGCAATAACTGTCACAAGTAGTAATATCTGCAATGAATTTTGTATAGATATCCTGTTCATTGAAAGTAGCAGCATCCAGACAAACGATTGCAGGGGAACTATCAATGTTGCCAGTATCACTTTTGCGTTGATGATATCAAGCATTGAGGCCGGAGACACAAGGAGCATATCCATGGTCTTGCGTTCGTATTCCTCTGTAATGAAATCAATTATCAATCCTCCTGATATGAATGCCGGAGTGAATACAAGTAGTGGCAGAAGTGCTACATAAATGAACTCAAAGTAGGTGGAAGATGTTTTGATACCTCTTTCTATTATGTTGAACTCGATAGCTGCGTACCCGGGCAATCTCTGCGTCCTTACATCCCTTACACTCTGCTCGTACATCTCAAGTGCTTCCTTAAGCTGAAGGGAGACAATAGTTGCCTTTATTTCTGATTTTGGCAGGTATATATCCACGTTAAGCAGATCAGTTCCGGTGGAAGTTCCCAATGGCGCCACAACAATCGCATCTATCTTATGCTCATAGAAATCTATGTATGCTGACTGGTAGTCGTCATAAAGATATGTCCTGATATTGCTCTGTTGTAATATCTTATAAAGCTCATTATCCTGGGTTCCAACCACAGCAATGGAAGTTCCTTCCAGTTCCATATTCCTCAGTGTGCTTGGGTCATAGAATGATGTAAGTCCGATTACCAGAAAAGTTGCAAACGATGCTATGAAAAGCTGAATTATAATGGCAAGTATGAATGTCTTTTCCCTCATGAGCTCTTTGAATTCCTTTTTAGCTATGGTCTTCATTTTGCTGCATGAATTTCTGTGTTTACTCAAAAGAACAGCCCCCTGAGGATTATGATGTTATATATACTGTGAAAAAGGGTAGCAAGCACTACGGATAGCCAGTAATAATGTGGTCCTTTCCTGTACATTATCAGTGAGCTGATGAGAACTGTTGTGATATGCAGGAACAATGGTATCAATAACAAGGTGCCCATTGTCATTACTGATCCGAAAGCCGAACTTGCAATTGGTGCCAGTGTGAGAACAGCAACAGCTTTTTCCCCTACGAAGAATCCTGCACCTGATAATATGGAATACTTAATTGCGTTGTTTAATGTGATCTCAGCTATCTTCCTTTTGAAAACTGTGTAGATACCGATTGACTTTACAAGTTCTTCCGCCATTGCAGAGAGCAGGATCATTGTTATTATCGAATATGGCACAGGCAAATTGAAAAGCATGACTATGAGCATCAGTTGTGCCATATACACAAAAGGAATGAATATTACGCTAAGCAGGAACACGGAACCATACGGATATGAAAGAAAGAGTTCGAAACAGTCAACTATTTTTCCGCTGATGGATTTTTGTGTGAACAGATCCTCTTCCCTGAAAATGAAGGTTCCAAAGGCATATACTGAGATTGCTACGAAATAGAATGGCAGGGTTGAGAAAAGATATGTGTTTATCAGCACTTCTTCGTTCTCAATGAGTCTGACCATGAGCGTTATAGGAGAAATGGAACTTATAGCATGGATGTTTGCAAACATTGCAGGGAAGAACAGGTATCCTGATATGATCACTGACAGGAATACGCTTGCAAATGTGAGTTCCTTAAAACTTCTGGAAAGGATAGCGCTGTAGAATGAAAGTGCAAAGAAGAGAAGAACTACAGGGAATATGGCTGCGAGTACAAGCAATATTCTCTCAAGATCTGCAAATGTGGAAGGTATTCCGATTATGTACAGGATGATGGCGGTCTGGATGACCATTGTGCTTAGAATATAGGGGATCGTTTTTCCGATCACGACATCTATTCCACGCAAAGGTGCAACAAGTACAAGTTCTCCTTTCTTATTGGTACGCTCATCCATCAGGCTGGTGGAGTAGAACTGTGAAATGAAGTAAATCGGGAATATGAACAGGAATGCGTAAAGTATAGCTGTGAATGGGATAGGTGGTGAAAAGTTAGAAGGTGTGGATATTGTCTGCCTTTCAAAGAAGGTCTTTCCTTCCATGGCATCAAGAGCTGCGATATCTTCCGGGGAGATAGTTGATGATCCTGTTCTTACAGACTCGCCACTCTCCCGTTCGTTTATACCATAAGCACCGGGTACATCGTCAGGACCTGCAGATGTGCTTGCTCCTCTTCTAAGGCTATTTACTGTTTCTTCAGTTCCTGGCAGCTGGAAGTTCTGCGGTCTTTCCAGGTCATGGACAGTGACCCATACAGGGTGGCTATTGTTAACATCATTATATGAACTTAGCAGCATCTCGCGATATGTTTTAAAAGTGCTGTCTAGTGAATCGCCAGCTGCTGCTGCTTTACGTGTATCGCCCAGATACACATTGTTTCCTATGATAGCCATATCAGCACCATATTCATAATAGGATTCTGCAGTGAATCTGTCTACGAGAATATAATCGAATCTCTGGTCGCTTTCGATAATAGGCTGGATGTCAGGCTCTGAAATAGCTACAAGGTACATATTTTGGTTCATACTCATCCCTGTCTGGGATGCAGCATAAGATGCAATTATTACCAGTATCAAAGACAGTATGAGCATGATCACTGATCGTGCATCGAATTTAAGTTTTGATCTAAAAAATTCCCATTTTGCAATAGTGAACCAAGCAGGCATTATCTTTATATTACGCGCTTATTATATTAATACGTGTTTCCTACTTTATTTTATAATTACGAAGGATTATATGCAGGCAATTGTCTACATTTATATGATCATTCATTAATAATACACAGGAGTGATAGATTGGCAGACATTTTAGCTCAAACTATACCTTATACAGAAATTACTATAGCAGAAATTGTGTTTGCACTAGTGGTACTGATTGCAGGTATCATTATTGCCGGAATTCTTTCAGGCATGTTTAGAAAAGGCTTGAAAAAGACTAAACTTCCTGAGCTTGTAACTGAATTTCTGGTTCGTTTTCTGCGTGCATTGCTCTATGTGGGTGTATTGCTTGCAGTTATAGCGACTCTTGGGGTTGATACAAGTTCAGTTGTTGTAGGTCTTTCAGCAGTAATAGGCTTGATCCTTGGTTTTGGTATGCAGGATTCATTGAATAATCTGGCAGCAGGTGTGTGGATAGCAGCCCTGAGACCCCTTGATAAAGGAGAGTACGTAACTGTCGGTGGTCTTTCAGGTACCGTTCATGCAGTTGGTATCATGGCAACAGAACTCCTTACCCCTGACAACCAGTTTATCACGTTACCTAATAAGCTTGTATGGGGGAGTCCTATTGTGAATGCAAGTCGTATGCCCACACGCAGAGTATCAGTAGATGTTGGCGTGGGTTACAGCACGGACATTCCAAAAGCTGTACAGATCGCTCTGGATGTCATCAAGCAGGATTCCCGTGTGCTTGCTGACCCTGCGCCGGCAGTTATTACGACCGAACTTGCGAATTCATCTGTAAATCTACAGCTTCGTGCCTGGGTCAATACCGCTGATTTCTGGGCTGTGAAAAATGATCTGATAATAGCTATACATGCGGCTTTTGGCAAGGAAAATATTGAGATACCCTTCCCACAGCTGGATGTACGTATGTACAAGAATTAAACTGTCTTCAGGCATAGTTGATCTGCAACTATGCTTTTCTTCATTTTATAACATCGTTTATATATAGTGAAGCATATATTCATTTTGTGGAACCTGATGTAATCGAAGTTAACGGGCTCAGGAAAGAATACGGCGATTTCGTTGCTGTTGATGACCTTTCTTTCTCAGTGGGCAAAGAGGAGATATTTGGAATAGTTGGTCCAAACGGTGCTGGTAAAAGCACCACACTAAAAATGCTCAGCAGTCTTGTCAGACCAAGTACCGGCAGTATTTATATGAAAGGTCTGGATGTCTCAAAGGATGCTGTTGAGATAAAATCATTTCTTGGTTTTCTTCCAGAAGAGTCTCCTCTTTACGAGGGTATGGGTGTAGAGGATTATCTTCTTTTCTTTTCAGAGTTATATTGCATTCCAAAAGACCGCGCAAAGAAAAGGATACGTGAGCTTCTTTTTGACCTTTCTCTCAATGCTGACGGTAAAAAGATAGGTGATCTTTCAAAGGGAATGAAGCGCAAAGTTGCCATAGCTCGTTCTCTTATCAATGACCCTGACATTTTGATATACGATGAACCGGCATCAGGCTTAGACCCAATGACTTCCCGTTATATCACTGATTACGTACGCTCACTGAAAAAATCCGGCAAGACCATCATATTCAGTGCTCACAATCTTTTTCAGGTTGAAAGTCTTTGTGACCGGATACTTATTCTCAAAGCAGGAAAACTGGTAACATTGGGTACTGCAGAGGAAATAAGAACAGAGTATGGCAAGATACAGTACCGTCTTGAGTTTAAAGTGGATAGTATTGAGGAATACGCTATATCAGAGCTCAAGATGGTGAACGATAACTATGTCGCTACAACCAGTGACATCAATGTGATTAATCAGACTACCAAATGGGTTGCATCAAGAGGTGGGGATATAGTGGAGATGCGAACTATTGTACCTTCCCTTGAAGAGATCTTCCTTGAACTAATGGGCGTTGAACTTTTTGTAGACTGATTCTCTCAAACGATTACTGTTTTGGAGAATGCTTTTTTATAATATAGTTGTATATGCAACAATTGCAAACGCAACTAATAGGTGGTAGTTCTGACAGAACCCGTTAAACATGAAAACTTTTGTAGCATTAAAAAACATGAATCCATAGGCAGGGATATATCCCATCTTTTCAGGTCAATCAACATATATCTTTCAAAAGAGCTGGAACCGCATAGTATTGGAAGTGGTCAGTTCCCTTTTTTTAAGCTTTTGATGCATAATGAAGGAGTGAGTCAGGAATCATTTGCAATTTCATTGAAATATGATCGTGCAACTATCACTCGCTCTGTTAATAAACTTGAAGAAATGGGCTATGTTATCAGGAAAAGGGACCCTTATGATAAACGTGCCTACTGTGTTTACCTTACTGATAAAGGGCGCGAAATGAAGCCTGTGTTGATCGATATAAGCACAAAGCTCAATGATGTACTCTTGCATGGCTTTAGCACTGAAGAAAAGCTTATGTTTATTTCCATGATGGAAAAAGCTGCCAAAAACATAGCATCTGAAAACAAAACGAAGAAGGTTTCAAATGAATAATACTACAAATAATGAAAATAAGGAACCTGCAATTGAGATTCCAAATGTAACTTCTGGAATGAAAGCCATGCTGGGTGACCCAAAAAAGGCTATAATCAAATTAGCATTGCCAATGATGCTTGGTATGTCCATCCAGACCCTGTACAATCTTGTGGACACTTTCTGGGTTTCCGGTCTGGGTTCGGATGCTCTTGCAGCAGTGGGTTTCGTATTTCCATTATTCTTTATCATTATTGCATTATCAAACGGCCTTGGTGTCGGTGCCGGCTCAGCAATATCCCGAAGACTTGGTTCAAGGGATAAAAAAGGTGCTGACAATGTTGCAGTTCATACGATGATCCTTATGGTTCTGATGTCTGCTGTTTTCACTATAATGCTCTTTACATTTGCTGAGCCAATATTCGCTATGATGGGTGCTGGTAAAACAACCGCCATGGCGACATCATATGGTCGTATTATCTTTGGAGGCAGTATACTCCTGTTCTTTACCAATGTTGCAAATGCGATCCTTCGCAGTGAAGGGGATACAAAAAGGGCTATGAATGCCATGATATTTGGCTCAGTTCTGAATATCGTTCTTGACCCTATCTTCATTTACCAGTTCAATATGGGTGTTGCCGGTGCAGCCTGGGCTACAGTTGTATCAATGGGAGTGACAGCAGTTCTCATGTCCCGCTGGTTGTTCTTCAAAAAAGATACGTATCTATCTTTTGATTTCAATGATTTTAGTTTTGAGAGGAGAATTCTCAGGGATATATCCAAAGTGGGTATTCCTGCTACTGTACAACAGGCATCTATGGCATTTATGATGCTTGTAATGAATGTCATCATAATAGCTGTCAGCAATACTGACGGAGTAGCTGTTTACACTGTTGGATGGCGTGTTGCAACGATTGCAACGGCTCCTCTTATTGGCATTTCTACAGCTGTTGTGACAATGACGGGTTTTTCATACGGTGAGGGTTCATATGACAACGTCTCCTTCTCTCATATGTATGCAGTGAAAATCGGTCTTCTTGTAGAAACAGTCATTGCATTTCTAACTTTCATCCTGGCTCCCCAGATAGCTTCCGTATTTACCTTTTCTGAAGGTGCTTCTCATATCACGGATGACCTGATTATATTTCTAAGGATTATTTGCATATTCTATCCCACAGTCTCTCTTGGTATGCTTTCTTCATCTCTTTTCCAGGGGGTTGGCAAAGGATTTTATGCGCTGGTTGCAACAATCCTGCGTGCTGTCATATTCGTACCCATTTTCGCTTTATTTTTTGCTTTTAATCTGGATATGGGACTTACCGGTATCTGGTGGGGTATGGTCATAGGAAACATCATGGGTTCGCTGTTCATCTTTGTATGGGCAAGGATTTATGTAAGGAAAATGCTGAAGACCAAAATGCAAGCAGACTCCCAACATTAATTATCTGATAATGAAGAACTAAGGGTAGGATTCCCTTATTTTTTATAGATGCCTTTACTGTATTCTTTTTTAGTACAATATTTTGCATTGGTAAATGAAAATATTCAGCTACTTTTTGAAGTAGTTGCTTTTCAAAAGATATTTAAAATCCGCCGGATATAGTCATTAATGTTCTTGTGTGACCACACTCTCCCAAAGATATATATTCGTGAGATTTGAACGTTTTAGGATAGAGGAGAAGAATTAATGGAATTAACATCATATATGGTTGGGGATAATCAGAAAGCGGTTTTTAAAAATCGTGATCCTAAAGATATTTGTAATTTCAGAAAATGATTCCTTAAGGGTGCACAAATGAAAGAACTTATGAATTTTTCTCTTTTTGATGATGACATGAAAATGTTTGATTATAATTGGGATATGATACGGAATTTCCTTGTCAGGCATGACCTGGATGGGCTGGAACTCTTTGTGGATTCGTCTGCGCTTCCAGATCTGCCCAAGGATCTTGTAGTGGGCGTACATCTTCCTTATTGGATGGGGCGACATAGAGCTTGGGCTAATCCCTCTACATTTTCACAGGAAATGGAAAAGCCTGAGATGGACTACGCTTTTGGTGGTAGCAGCCGCGAGGAAGTTATTGACAATTTCAGGGGATCACTTGAGAATGCTGCACGTCTGGATGCTTCGTATGCAGTGTTCCATGTTTCCTATGCCGAACTGGAACAGGTCTATACACGTTGTTTTAATTGTAATGACTACGATGTACTTACAACAACTGCTGAATTTCTCAATGAGGCTGTTTCAATCTATCAGAATGCTGAACCACCGGTCAGGATATTCTTTGAGAATCTCTGGTGGCCAGGTCTTACATTCTTGGACTCCAAAAATGTTGAATATTTTGCAGACCTTCTTGATTTCGATAACTGGGCTTTTGTGCTGGATACCGGTCATCTTATGAATGCTACTATGAAGTGTGAAGATGAGGAATCCTCCATAGACATTGTGTTAGATCTGCTTTCCACTCATTCTGAAGATTTCATCAAGCGAATTGAAGGCATGCATTTCCATTGTAGTTTATCAGCCGAGTTCATGCGTAAGTCCATGGGAATGGGTCTCCCAGCAGGATTTGATAATTTGTCATTTGATGAGCGCCTTTCATCAGTTATGGGAATCCTTGAACAAATAGATCAGCATATGCCGTTTACCAGTGAAAAATGCTCTCAAATAGTTGAATTCGTATCTCCCGATTTCCTGACCCACGAATTTATTTCAACTGATCTGCAATCTCTTGATATGAAAATAGCTACCCAGAAACGGGCATTGTATGGATGACTCTTGCATCTATATTTTTGTGTTTTTGTGTATATATTTATATTTTTGCTGCAATAACCATGAAATGAGCTGTTAATTGAGCCGTTTGCATAGATAGGTATATATTGAACCCTGCGTTTACTCTTAATCATGAGTACTTTTGATAACAATAATTCTGAGAATCCAGAAAAGATGGATCGTTTGAAACTTTTTAGCGCACTTGGAAGTGAAACCAGACTCAGAATGCTACAACAGCTTACTGAAGGTGAAATGCATATATCTGAACTTGCAAGGATGCTTAGTATTTCAGTTCCGGTTGCTGCAAAACATGCAAATATACTTGAAGCAGCTGACCTTATACAACGCAAGATCTACGGTAAAACACATGTACTGCAATTGAACAACAAGAATATTTTTCATGCTCTGGATATATTTGCACCTTGCAGAACCGTTGAAGTGGAAAAGGGTGCAACACTTCTGCAAGCGCTTAAAAAAGCTGCAGTAGTGGAAGTGAAGAATGTTCACGGGCAAGATAACATTGTTTCCACAAATGGTGAAGAAGGTTTCTTTGTCTATGAGGTAGATGGTGAATTCTCTGAACAGAATGTCAGTGAGTATAAATTTGACAAAGAAGGAACAGTCATGTGGAAGAAGCTGGAACCAATAAGCATCTTAAAGGTGAACGTCAAATTCAAAAAAGAATGATATTCCTTTAGTAGTCAGGAAGCATCAAATTCATTATTTTTTCCTTATTTTTCCCTTATTTTTCAATCATTATTATTTATTTGTTTATTTATTTATTTATTTATTTACTTATTTTAATATTTATTGTTTTGTCTTTTTTGTTCAGATTTACATCTATCTGTTCTGATGAATACTTTCACTCTGCTTACCAGTTGCTTATATCCGCATCTGCCATATTGTCTTATTAATGATTCCCAGAAGTCCTGTTAATGAGCAGCATATGACGCTTATGGAAAGGATGAGATTGCTGTCCGAAGGTACCAAATATGACAGTTGCAACCAGAGTGCAGTCTGTCATGCTTTCGGGCCTGATGGTCGTTGCATACAACTCTACAAGACGTTGATGACAAATGCATGTTCCAGGGAGTGCACGTATTGTCCGAACAGGTGTGGCAGGGATTCTGTGCGTGCATCATTAAGTCCGGAGGAAATCGTAAAGATCACATGGTCCTTCTACCGAAGGAATGCAATAGAGGGTCTCTTCCTTTCCTCCGGTGTGACCGGGGATTCCGAAAGGACGGCAGAGAAGCAATTAGATGTTGCAAGACTTCTAAGAGGTCAGGGCTTTACCGGTTATATCCACATTCGTGTAATGCCAGGTACTCCGAAGTATCTCCTTGAGGAAATTGCCGATTACGCAAATAAGTTCGGTGTGAATGCAGAGACTACAAGTTCAGTTAATTACTCGGAAATATGCCCAAACTTTGATTATCAGAATGATGTACTCCAGCGTTTACAATGGACACGGGATCTAATTAATAAAAAAAGACGAGAGGCAGGTTCCAGGGGACGCATCATTGGTGCCAACGATACTCAGTTTGTGGTTGGAGCTCTGCAGGAATCTGACAGGGAGATAATCGGAACTGTTGAGAAGTTCATGGACAAGTATGAATTGAGAAGACCTTACTTTATGAGCTTCGACCCGGTTCCGCTCACTCCGCTTGAAAACAATGAGCCTTCACCCCAGTGGAGGGAAACAAGACTGTATCAGACTTCCTATCTTTTGAAGGATTATGGTGTGAGTGCCAATGACCTGAATTCTGTTCTTGATGATAATGGCTTTCTTTGTGATACTGATCCTAAAATGCTCCTTGCATCATGCCGTCCTGATATGTTTCCGGTTGACATCAATTCTGCAGGCAGAGAAGAATTGCTTATGGTGCCGGGTATTGGTCCTGTGGGCGCAAACAGGATCCTCCAGTCAAGACCCATAGCATCGGAAAAGGAACTTGCACGCATGGGTGTCGTTCTTGGTCGTGCACGCCCGTTCATTGAAATAAACGGGAAAAAGCAGACAAACTTATTCTCGTTTACGGGGGTAGGTGCATGATCGTAGCATTCAGGGAAAATGTAGAAGGTGTCTTGCTTGCCTGTGATGAGCTCTTAGCTAATCCGGATTCTGATCTCATTTCAGCCAATAACAGAGATGAGCTGAAACAAAAGATGGAGTTCACAGGAGTCGATGAAGTGAAAACTCTTGGATTTAGATCTATGGCAGACACAACAAAGCTTGTAAGCAATATATTTGGAAAACAGGGCTCAAGAATGTTTCAGCGTGATCTGGATGTTGAAGGATACATAGCAATGGTATTAAGACATAAATGCTCGCAGCCTATCGAATTGGTACATTTTCTGTGTTCTTGCAAGGGAAATGCCGAACTTCTTTGTTCAGGTAAGAGCAGCACGGGTAAAAAATATTACAATTACATGCGGGATGTAAGTCGGTCATATCATCGTTTGTGCATGTTTGCACGGCCTGCTTTTGTTAATGGGATCTTGTCTGTCAAAATAGAGTCAGCACATCAGGTAGGGGATATGTTCTGTCGCTGGCTTTCAAGGAAAAACCCGGATCTTCCTGTTTCAGTAATAGAGGGAGACATTGCCTGGATAGGGAACGGTGCTCATGTAGGCCTTGAACATTTCACAAAGCTGCCTTCTTCATTGGTAGCTAGCCTTGAGTTTGCCAATGAGCGTGATGAGGTTGATGATATGTGGGATATGTACTATGATTCTCAGATGATCCACAACCGGAGAAACAAAAACTACGCTCGACAACTGCAGCCAAAAGTTTCAGCATCCATGAGTAGGATGTCGGAAAGGGACAGGTACAAAATTGAAAAAGGTATCACAAGCTGCACCCTGGATTCTTTTGTATCTTAATTGGAGGTATAATGCTAGCTGATCTCAGGACCTTACAGGACATTCCCCGCATAGGGAATAAAATGTCAAAACGTTTTATAGAGCATTTCGGTAGTGAAAATCAGGCCCTTGATGCTATACTTGCCGGTGATATTGCCAGTATTTCCGAGGTAGAGGGTATTGGTCAACGCTATGCCATATCGCTTATACAGGATGTAGCTTCCAGGGTTGAAGGAGTTAATATCTCTGACTTTTTGAGAAGCAAGGAGGCAATGGATGTCTATGAAAAATTGCTTGACCTTGTCAAGGAGTTTGCTCATACCCGGTATTCCAGAGATAAATTGCATGTTTTTTTCCCGTATCCTTCTACGAGGATTCAAAAGATAATGCAGGTACGTGAATCTGTTTCATATTACATGGAAACTGCCAATCTGCTTGAAGGGGATGAGACCATTGCTGACCTGTTGTCAAAAGCCACACAGCTTAATTTTAAACACCAGTGCCCAAAGGTCCGTGACAGAGTTATCATAACATCTGACCAGGATAGTTACGAGTATGCGAAAAAACGCTTTGCAGGATTGCTTGATGTGACTTTTGCCCGATCCCTTTCTGAATTCATTGATGTTTCAAGGGGTTTCTCCCAGGTTATTGCTCTGGGCGATGATTACCTGTCATTTGATCTTCCTGAAGATGTGGACCCTGAATTCTATTCTGACCTGCAGGAAATAGATGATTTCAAGCTTATACCTGAAAAAGAAATACTGACATTTTCCAGGAATCTCAATTCAATAGAATCTTCTATTAAAGTGATAAGGCTGCTCCGTTCCAGGGGGATTAGTTTCTTTGACAGCATGGATGATGATGAGCTTGAGTTGCTTGCCTCTACATTGGGCCTTATAGACGATAATGGCGATATTGTCCATGGAATTGATGAAGAAGTAGACCGAATTTCCGATGCAGTAGATAAGCTTAGTTCTACTGTAGCAGAAACTGTCCGTATTGTTAACGATGGTCTGAATTCCTGTCTGGAGAACAGTCAGATGACACTTAGCGGACAGGATATGCTGAAAGTGATGAATGGTTCCATTGAGCTGAAAGAAATACTTGGAAAGAAGCTGCATAAAAGATATTATTCCATTGTTAAGGAAGGTGCGGACAGAATATGCAATGAACTTCAACTTGAAAAAAAGGAAAGATTGATGGTTGATTCTTTTTTCCCTGAAGAGATTATACACCCTGTTGAGGTAGATGTTGATAGCCTGAATGCTTTGAAACAGCATCTGAATAAAAAAGTTCTGAAAAGAAAATTCAATCATAAGTGTGAAGTTTCGCGCATATTGTCTTCCTACAGAACAATTGTCCGGGAAATGGTCCGCGAGGTACTTGAATTTGATGTGGGATTTGCAATCGGTTCTTTTGCTCTGGCATACGATCTTGTTATGCCGGAAATAATAGATGATACTGGAATTGGTTTTGAGGGTGGAAGGAACCTGTTTTTACTTTCCAGACACGGTGATGTGATACCAATTGACTATTCTGTGGGTGAGAACAGTTTCAGTCCTAAAAACGAGGCCAGCAGGGTCGTGCTTTTGAGTGGCGTTAATTCAGGAGGCAAAACATCACTTCTGGAACTTCTTGCCCAGAGCAGCATCCTTGCGCATATGGGATTTCCTGTTCCTGCACAGCATATGGAACTATCTCTTACTGAGTCGATGTACTATTTTGCTAAATCAAAAGGTACATTAGATGCAGGTGCATTTGAAACTACCCTTACTGAATTCTCTGTGGTGGCTGATGATTCTGCAAAATTTGTTCTGGCAGATGAACTTGAATCCATCACAGAACCTGGAGCTTCTGCAAAGATAATGGCTGGAATACTTGAAGTTTTAACTGAGAATGAGAGTACTATGTCTATATTTGTTTCACACCTTTCAGAGCAGATAATGGAAAATACTGCCTGTGATATAAGAGTTGATGGGATAGAGGCAAGCGGATTGGATGCTGAATTGAATTTGATAGTTGACAGGAGTCCCCGTTATAGTTACATTGCAAAAAGCACTCCTGAACTTATTGTGGAGCGGCTTTCAAAAAAGACGGATGGAAAAGAACAGGCTTTCTATGATAAATTAAGGAGTAAGTTTCAGTAGCTGAAACTGTACTGTTTGGATTCAAAGCACGCCTTTGGTGCTTTTTATTCCTTCTCCTTCGATGACCATGGCTCTTCTAAGGGCGTAGGCGAATGCCTTGAAAAGTGCTTCTATCTTGTGGTGGTCATTGTCACCGTAAACGTGAGCATGTATATTTGTCTTTGAGTTCTGGGCAATGGCTTCAAAGAAATGAACTAGCATTTGTGTGCTGAATTCCCCTACTTTTTGAGCTTTGAACTCTGCATCCATTACCAGATAACTGCGCCCTCCGAGATCAAGAGCCACACTTGCCAGTGCTTCATCCATTGGTATACGTGCCTCTCCGAACCTTGCAATACCGGATTTGTCAGCAAGTGCCTCTGCGATTACCTGGCCCAGGACGATTCCGGTATCTTCTATAAGGTGATGGTCATCAACAATGAGATCACCAGTAGCTTTTACAGTAAGGTTGAAGTTTCCATGCTTTGTGAATGCAGTGAGCATATGGTCGAAAAATCCAATGCCAGTACTGATGTCTGCAAGGCCTTTTCCATCAAGTTCCAGCTCGATGTTGATGTCGGTTTCACTGGTTTTGCGTGATATGTTTGCTTTTCTCATGGCTTCACCTGATTACTCCGGTGTATTATAAATCTTTTCTGATAATATTTATTGCTTCTGGAAGTGTGAACTTTCCTTTGTATAATGCAGTTCCGACAACGACTGCATTTGCACCGGTCTTTTTCAAAGCAATGATGTCATCAAGGCTTGTAACGCCACCTGATGCGATTACAGGAATACTGACCGACTTTACCAGTTCTTCGGTAGGTTTTGTATTGACACCTTGCAGCAATCCTTCAGAATCTATATTTGTAAAAAGGATACTTCCGGCACCAAGTTCCTGAAACCTTATTCCAATCTCAACGGCTGTGAATTCGGATTGTTTTTTCCACCCTTCAATGGACACTTTGCCATTTTTGGAATCAAGGGCAACGTTGATATGTTTGCTTCCAAATGCATCTGCAAGCTCTTTGATGAGTTTCGGATTATTTATGGCTGCAGTACTAAGTATTACTCTATCCACTCCGATATTCAACAAATCAGCTGCATTCTCAAAAGAGCGTATTCCTCCGCCAACCTGTATCTCCATTCCAAGCGGTTTGCACTGCGTTACTATTTTTTCGATGATTGTAGCATTCTTGCGTTGACCGTCAATGGCACCATCAAGGTCTATGAGATGCAGTGTTTTTGCACCCTGGGATGCCCAGTCATTTGCTACTGCCACTGGGTCATCTATTGAGATCATTTCACTGCCAGGAATTCCCTGAACCAGTTGTACACATTTGCCGTTTTTCATATCAACGGCAGGAATTATTTCAAAATTCATGCTACCTCAGGGCATCATTCTCTCGATAGGCACTACCAGTATGTCTTTGGCACCTGCCTTCTTGAGTTCATCAACTGTAGCAAAGATAGTGCTGGCATCAACAACTGCATGCACTGCAAGTACTGAGCTATCTGATTCAACTTTCATTACTGTTGGGCCAGCCATTCCTGGAAGGATCTTCTTGACAGTTTCCAGTGAATCAGTGGGTACATTCATCATAAGATAGCGCTTTCCTTTTGCTCTTATAACACTCTCAACGGCGGTCTGTATCTGCCCGATCTTATCGTTGTTTTCCTGTTTCTTCTTATTTGCAATAAGGTATACTGATGACGTGAATGTTTTTTCGATCATTTTCAGATGATTTGTGACAAGGGTTGTACCTGAGCTGGATATATCCACGATAGCATCGGCAATACCTACGTGAGGTGTCATTTCACATGCACCACTAACTTTGACCACTTCAATGTTTATTCCAAGATTATCAAAGTATTTGGCAGTGATATTGGGGAATTCTGTGGCAACACGCATTCCTTCGAGTTCTTTTGCAGAAGTAATGGGGGAGTCGTCAGGTACGGCCAGAACAAGATTTGCAGCTCCAAATTTAAGGTCAAGAAGTATCTCCACATCTGATCCAGTTTCATGTATAAGGTCCAGGCCAGTAATGCCTACATCGGCTGCTCCATCCTGTACATATTCAGGAATATCTGCGGCTCTTGCAAACAGGTAAGTGATCTCAGGATCGGTTGTTTTGGCAAAAAGTTTCCTTGTCCCACCTTCAATTACAGGCAATCCTGCCTCTTTGAGCAGACTTACAGTGGGGTCATGTAAGCGCCCTTTATTGGGTATTGCAATACGTATCATAGGAATCCTTCTGTATAATTATAATCAGTGTCAATTGAACGTTATTTGAAAGACTTTTATAGCATATAGACTTCACGCTGATTCAATATTCTTTTTATGAAGCTAATAAACAGATTATAATTACTTGTAGTTATAATTATAATCAGTTATTATTAAATAATATATGGGTGCTAGGTATAGCGAAGGATACTTAGTTAACTTTAATTATCTATTCTTATCTTTTACTTGTTTATTAATTGATATTCTAGAGGACTAATATGATGCGAAATATCAAAGTTGAACACCTGATAGAAACGCCGGTGGAAAAACAGCAGATCGAACTTGTGGAGAGAAAGGGGGTGGGTCACCCTGATAGTATCTCAGATGGTCTTGCAGAGGCTGTAAGCCGCGCATTGTGCAAGGAATATATCGATAAATGTGGTGTAGTTCTTCACCACAATACCGATGAAGCCCAGATCGTGGCAGGGAGGTCAAATCCTCAGTTTGGTGGCGGAGAAGTTATTCAGCCGATCTACACTCTGCTTGTGGGAAGAGCAACAAAAGAATTTGAAGGCGTGCAGATCCCTGCTGAGTCTGTGGCACTGGCTGCTGCAAGGGACTATATCAGAAGCACAATTGTTGATATTGACCTTGAGAGGGACATTATTGTTGACTGTAAACTTGGTACAGGTTCATCAGATCTTAGGGATGTTTTCCAGAGGAATAGAGTTCCTGTGGCAAATGATACTTCGTTTGGTGTTGGGCATGCTCCATTTTCAGAACTTGAGCAGATCGTGTACGAGTCTGAAAGAAAACTGATCACTGATCTGAAAAAGAAAATACCTGCTATTGGAACAGACATTAAGGTCATGGGTCTTAGAGACAATGATGATATAAACCTGACAATATGCTGTGGTATGGTTGGAAAGCATGTTGATGATATGGATCACTACATCAATATCAAGGAAGAAATGACTGACTATGTTACTGATCTGGCACTCAAGCGTACGGATCGTAAGGTCAAGACCTACATCAACGCAGCAGATGATATAAACTGCAAGTCTGTGTTCCTGACGGTGACAGGTACTTCAGCTGAAATGGGTGATGATGGTTCTGTAGGTCGTGGTAACCGTTGTAACGGACTTATTACTCCAAATAGGCCAATGAGCATGGAGGCGACCAGTGGTAAGAATCCTATCAACCATATTGGTAAGATCTACAACCTTCTTTCTACTCAGATGGCAAAAGATATTGTGAAGGCTGTTCCTGAGGTTCAGGATGTCTACATTAAACTTCTTTCACAGATCGGCAAGCCAATAGACCAGCCACTTGTTGCAAGTGCACAGATAATTCCTGAAGATGGTGCAAACTTTGCTTCCATAAGGGCGGAAACAGAGCTTGTTATGGATGAGTGGCTCGCAGATATCACAAAGATCACCACGATGGTCATCAACGGTGAACTGGATACTTTCTGATATTGATATAGGAGTTTATCCTAAATTCAGGATGAACTTTTTTCTTTTTTCTTTCCATCGCTTGATCATTTCTCTTTATTTTATACACTTATCTGCGTCATGTGTATTTTCGGCGAAAGAGATAAGTATGATTGTGCGCATTGGAGTGTTGCATCGCACGGCAGCGTCGTGCTGAAGCATGATTTGTTAGACCCGCCTTAACTCAGTGGTAGAGTGCGCGGCTGTAGTTTGATTCATGTGACATGATCACATTACGCGCAGGCACCGCGATGTCCCCGGTTCGAGTCTGGGAGGCGGGACTTACAAAATCAAGAAAAAGCCTTAAATATAAGAGCCTCCTTTTAGGGGGTGCTTACAAGCGAAAAAGTATTTCATGTCCGAATAGTGTAGAGGCCTATCATGGAGCCCTGTCGAGGCTCCGACCCGGGTTCGAATCCCGGTTCGGGCGTTATTTCTTAAACCCCGGATTGTCCGGATTTTTTCACTTTTAATCAGATAACAGCAATTTGCGTTTTCCCAGTATTTGAGATTAATTTTTAAGCTACTGCTTCTGCTATTAGCTCGCTTTTTTGCAACTCTTATCCAATATTGCAAGGCAGTGCCTGGTGGGTCTTAGGAGTACACTACATGTATGTTTAAAAGCTGTTCTCACAGATCAGCCATAAAAAAGAAAAGGATAAATAAAAAAGTCACTCTGACATTACTTTAACTGCGACCAGAGAGCGACCCAGCTTATCTTCCAGCTTTTTGATATCTTCCAGGTCACTCTTGCTAAGTTCTGCATTAGTAATATCAATACCTGAAAATGATAATAAAGTTACATTCATTTTATCTTCCAGTTCTTTGATGGATTTTACTTCTTCATCTTTGAGTGCAGAAAAGGCCCATATCATATTTTTATCTCCTAAATATTGTAACATGCTATTCCATGCTTTCTTCTCATAAGTATCTGACAGGCAAAACTACTTATATGTCCTTCTATATTTTGATTACTGTTATGTTTAGTAAGCAAGCTGGTTTTAATATACAGAGAGTTATACTTTTGGTATTTGTATATCTTGCATTAATGCTAAGTGTTAGTTTGTTCTCTGCCTTTTTTCAAGTGATCTCTTGAGACCAGGCTATTAATATAATTGCAATGTCAATTTTGTTCTTTGTTTTTTACTCACAAATAATATGCAAAAAATAAATATGCTCTCGGCTATGCTCGTTAAAAAAACGGTGAATTAATCGTTTTTTTGGGAGTCAAAAGATCACTGTATGGATAACCTGCAGCATGCTGCATTCTATGAAAATGACCATTAGATTGTTCACCACCAGGAACAAGCCAACAATTACAATACCTTTTCTGGACAATGTCCACAGAAGCTTGGTCCACCTGGAACCTGACTCTCTTAGGACTCTGTAGTTCCAGTAGACTATTGCAAGGAAAAATACCTTCAGAACAAGAAGGGATTCAATTCCATAGCTCTGGAATACTGCTGCCAGAAATTTATTTTCTTCAAATCCATAGTTGAGAGCCTGAACAGTTGTCAGGAAATCACCAAGTACGTAGAACAATATTAAATATTTGACATCCTTCAGGAAGTCCCATATATTTGTGAATTGTGAATTGTACTGGCTTACGTTATCCATTCTACTTGCTAGTAATGGAGCTGTATATAAGGTGGGTGTGGATGTATTGCATATCTATGTGCATAAAAATTAGTTCTATGTAGTAATTATCTATGAAATGTATGCATGAAAATATTCTATATGTTCTTCGTTTTGACTGTCCTGAATTTCTGTTTGATTTTTAGCCTCTACATTTGATAACAATTTTGTACTAGTAACTACTAAATGATATCATGGCCTCAACACAAGTTCCTATTGATATCTCCACATCACTGGAAAACCACAAGTCTGATGTGTATCTGATAGTGGGGAATTCGAACAATGCAGACATCTATTACGCAACCCGCTTCTTTGCTTCAGACGAGTTTGCTTACTTCCATACAAAAGAAGGCGCTGAAACGATTCTTGTTTCTGATATGGAAAAAGGCAGAGCAGAGATCGAGTCAAGAGTATCTGATATTCGTACACTGCAGGGTTGTGACTACAGGTCAAAGGTAAAGGAAAGAAAAGATCCATCTCTTGCTTATTGTGACTGCCTTGCAGATATACTGCAAAAAGAGGGTGCAAGACGAGTAGCAGTTCCAAGAGATTTTCCATACCATATCGCACAGACCCTCAAGGAAGAGGGTTTTTCCATAAAAGCTATCAAAAGTCCATTTGCAGAGTTGCGCTCACGAAAAGACCCTTCAGAGGTCGATATCGTAAAAAAGGTTCAGGATGCCTGCAACAAAGCAATGAAAGCGGCAGTTGAGATGGTCAAAAAATCAGAAGATGTTGAGGGTATACTCAATTATCGTGGCTTTGCCCTGACATCTGAAATCTTACGTAAAGAAATAGATATGACACTTCTTGAACATGGATGTGAGGCAGAGGGCACTATAGTTGCCGGTGGTACTGACTCTGCAAATCCTCATTGGGAAGGTGCAGGCCCTCTAAAGGCAAATGAACCTATTGTCATAGATATATTTCCACACAGTAAGAAGGACAGGTACTATGCTGACATGACCCGGACAGTGCTTAAAGGTGAGCCATCAGAAAAGTTGGCGGACATGTATGAAGCTGTCCTTGAGGCACAGAATGCCGGGATAGAAATGGTCAAACCCGGTGTCAAATGCAGTGATGTCCATAACAAAATTTGCGATGTATTCAATGAGAGGGGTTACGATACCATCAGGGAAGGCTCAAATGTTGGTTTCATCCATTCGACCGGGCATGGCGTAGGGCTTGAGATACACGAATTACCATCTATAGGGAACAGCGATGTTGAGCTTGAGGAAGGTAATATCATCACAATAGAACCGGGCTTGTACTATCCTGATGTTGGTGGCATACGTCTGGAGGATCTTATCCTGGTGAGCGCAGATGGTTTTGAGAACCTCACGGAAATGGAAAAGAAATTTGTATATTGATCCAAGAAGAAGGAGAATTTAAATGGCTGACAAAGTTAAGGACATCGATGAGATAATTGACAAATACATCAAAGCAGGAAAGATACTGTCACAGGTAAGAACTGAGGCAAAAGAACGCATAAAGGTGGGTGTCAGCCTGCTGGAAATTGCTGAGTTTGTGGAGAGCAGACCAATGGAACTCGGAGCAGATGGCTCAGCATTTCCCTGTAATATTTCCCGCAACGATGAGGCAGCACATGCAACTCCTATTGCAGGTGATGAAAGCGTCTTTGGGGAAGATGTGATCAAACTCGATCTTGGAGTTCATGTGGATGGTTATATCGCAGATTCTGCAATCACCATAGATCTTTCGGGTAAATATGGTGAGCTTGTAAAAGCTTCAGAAGAAGGTCTTAAAGCTGCCATCGATATTGTCAAAAATGGTGCTGATACAGCAGATATTGCTGCTGCCATAGAGGATGCTATTCTTGCCCACGATCTTAAGCCTGTGGGGAACCTTACAGGACATGGGCTTGCACAATATACCCCACATGCATCTCCCAGCATACCCAATAGGAGAGTAAGCAAAGGTGTTATACTTCATACAGGTGATTCCATTGCCATAGAGCCATTTGTAACCGATGGTGCCGGAAAGGTCGTTGATGGTTCACTTACAGAGATATATCAGGTAGTACACAAAAAACCTGTGCGTTTACCAGCAGCAAGATCTCTTCTTAAAGAACTTGAACAATATAGGACGCTTCCATTTGCAAAAAGATGGCTCAAAACCCCGCAACTGGACTTTGCCATGATGCAGCTTGAAAAGGCAGGAATCGTCCATTCATATCCGGTACTCAAGGAAGTAGCCGGAGGGATGGTTGCGCAGACGGAGCACACGCTCATAGTCACAGATAATGGATGCGAAGTTACAACCAAATAAAAAAAGGATGGGATAAGATTGAGGCTTAGGAATCTGTTATTGCTCATTGTCTTATTTTCAATGTTATCCACTCCGGCAAGTGCTGCATATGAATGGGATAACACCATCGATATAGGTACAGATGGCATGGTTTGGGAGTACACTGAAACATATTCCGGTGACCGGTCTGTAATATTTAAGAACTTCATTGATACGGAATTCGGGGATAATGATGGATTTGTTAGTTCATGGGAATTGCTAAAAACCGATGTAATGGGTAGTAAATCATTTCTCAAGAGCATAGAAAAAAGTAAGGATGTAAAAATAGACAATTCATCAAAGAATGTAACTCTTTTGGATATGGAAACTGATATGTCTGCTGAACTTATAGGACCGGTAGATAATGAAAAAAAGATAATAAACAAGTACAAGGTTTTTTATGCTTTCAAAACAACACTTTCAGACTCTGATACGAGTATGTGCTTCCAGGGTCAACCTGGAACGGATGTAACTATAAATCTTCCATCTATGATGAAATTAATTTCCCTAGAAGGCATTGAAAGCCAAACCACAAAAGAAAGTTTACAAGGTACCAGTGTTTCCGGTCAGTTTGGATCTAGCGGGGAAATTATTATTGAGTTCTTAATTGAAGAAGCACCCGTTCAGGAAAAAAAGGAAAATATAACAAAAACAACTCCTGCTAACGTCTCAAATACAGACTATCCATCATTGCTGGATAAGATATTCCCAGGGCTTACAGATAATTTTCTTGAAAAATTGAAGTCCGACACATTTAAGAGCTTTTAAGCTCACTAGAAAATTGGTGTTCAGCTTGCTGGTAGAGAAAATTGAACTTGAAAATGGTTCAGCAATGGGCCTTAACTTTTCTATGCAGACCGCTCCCTTGCTTGTTATCAGGGCAGACAGGGGTTTTGTTATGTGCGCTTATCTTGATATGGACACAGCAGGAAATCTTGGTGATGTTGCAGTTAAGGTAAAAGGTGTCAGCACTTTTGATGATGTGCTTCAGGCACCTGTTGTTGGTGCTACCCAGAAAGCCATCGATCTTGGTATCAAAGTAGGGATGACAGGCAAAAAAGCATTAGAATTGATGTTCTGATGGCCGACGCATTTTTTCTTTGTTTTTTTATGTTTTGTTCTAACCGCCCATTGAAACGCTTTAAATAGTACTACTATTCTCTATTGCAGTTATTATGTTGTATGCTTTTGAGTTATCCGGGGAGCACGCTGTCCTGCCATGTAAAGAAGTATTTGCATGTCTTTCAATGGCAGGTCTTGAGTACTGTGAGCACTCCTTTTTTGATCAATGCCTTGTTCTTGATATTGAAGGTGAGTCTATTGATGAGAAACTTCTCTTTATCGCTGATCGGCTTGCTATGTCCCATCACATACTGAAAGTGCTGGGAATTTGTGTTCTGGACAATGATTCAATCATAGCAATGTGTGAGGACTCTGATCTTAGCGGATTTTTGTCCGAAGGTCAGACATACGTTGTTCGCGCAAAAAGAATCAATCACCATGGTGATATCAACAGGGAATATATTGAAGGCATGCTTGGGGGCAGCATTTTCCGCAAAGGATTCAGGGCAGATCTCAAAAATCCTGATGTAACATTTCGGATTGTAATGACTGATCGTGCAGTCCTTGGTACGATTGTGCATTCTGTAGACCGGAGTGCGTATGAACACCGTGCCCCGCATAAGAAACCATTCTTCTATCCAGGTGTGCTTATGCCCAGAGTTGCAAGGGCCTTAGTGAACATTTCGCAGGTGAGGGCTGATGAAACTCTTTTTGACCCTTTCAGCGGTACAGCCGGTATCCTTGTAGAGGGCGGCCTGGTGGGTGCCCATGTCATTGGCATCGAAGTCCGTCATAAGATCTCTCACGGAGCCAGGCTGAACCTTGATGAGTATGAAAGCAACTATTCTCTGATGGTGGGCGATGCCTGCCGTGTTTCACTCAAAGACTCATGTGTCGATGCAATTGTGACAGACCCTCCATATGGTCGCTCTGCTGCCATAAAGGCTGAGTCCATGCATCATCTGTATTCGGATTCTTTTGCTGAAATGTACAGGGTACTTCGACAGGGGAAACTCGCAGTAGTGGTATCTGAGATAAAAGTACTAGAATTTGCAGAGAATGCTGGTTTTAGAGTTCTTGATGCATTCACTCAAAAAGTCCACAAGAGTCTTACAAGGACCTTCACCGTTCTTTATAAAGACTGATCAATGCATTGTTTCTGTATAAGTGACCAGTATGCTGCAAGCATTGTTTCGTATTCCTTATGATCTGAAAAGCGTTCTTTAATATATTTCCAGAAACGAGGACTGTGGTTGAGTTCGATGAGATGTACCATTTCGTGGAATACTATATATTCAACGATTTTGTCTGGCAGGTGTCTCATATGACTGTTAAAGTTCAGGTTTCCTTTTGAGCTGCAACTTCCCCATTTTGTTCTCATTTTTCTGAATCTTATCCTTTGTGGTTTTACTCCAAGCTCCTCTTCGATTCTGATGACAAAGGAGTTTACAAGTTCCTCCAGTTCCTCGACAGACCTGCCTTTAACTAAATCCACACTTGAACATAGTTCTTTTAATTTCTCCATCTGGAAATATCTGTTATATATCCATCTCCGGTGCCTGTGGATGATCATCTCGTGATCCCTGTGGTCATGGGGTACTATCAGGTACAATCGATGGTCTTTGAACTCAAGTCTTGGATTTTTTACATTTCTGCGTATGATCTCATAATCTATGAGCATGTCCTTGATATTTGTCGTTAAATGCATTATGTATGATAATTTATGATAAAAAGTAAAGTTTATTCCATGGGGATCAGATTATCCATTACTTCTGCCATGACGCGGTGGCGTACCATATATTCGTGTACTTTCTCATTTGCCCTTCTTATGGCGTAAGCATCCTCACACCAGTCTATAGGTTGCATGTATTCTACTTCCATAAGGGTCAATCCATATGCAGGTGCAGGCTCCAGTCCTTCTTCGTAAGATTCAGGGTCAAGCATTTGATTAAGCCACTGCTCGTCTCTTACTCCGCTTCCCACCAATGTAAGGGCAGCAACCATCTTTCGGACCATGTTCCTAAGAAAACTGTTTGCCTGTATGTCGATCTTTGTCAGGGTTCCGCTGACACGTACATCTATTTTTTCGATATTACGGACTGTGCTTCTGTCTCCCTGTTTGCTACAAAAGTTTGCAAAATCGTGTTTCCCTACAAGTATCTTAGACGCAGCTCTGATCTTTGGAATGTCATATTGCTCCCCGCCCATGACATATCGGTACTTACGGTTGACAGCCCATCTTCTGGGATCGAATTCATCGGGGACTTCTGCATGTGCCCACACCCATATTGAGTTTGGGAGGCTGGAATTGATTACCCTTGGTATGGCAAGGTTTGGCTTATCCGTGTCAAATGCAACTACCTGTTCCCTGGCATGAACTCCAGCATCTGTCCTTCCGGAACTTGAAAAACGTGCTGATTTCGGGTCTTCAATGATTTCCAGTTCAGTGAGTGCATTGAACAGCTCACCTTCTATCGTTGCAGCATCCGGTTGAATCTGTGATCCATTATATCCGGTGCCTACGTATGCTATTTTCAGAGCAACTCTCATACCGTTCACTCTGGCATCATATGTTCTTTTTTCTATAATACATTTCTCTTACGAACAACAAAGCGATAATGAACATACATCCAAATAAGAACCAAATGCTGACATGTGACAGGAGTCCATGCTGAAATATCCCTGATACCGGTTCGGCAAGCGCTGTCATGTTATCAGTGGACCCAGTTGGAGTAGGGATTGCCGGTGTCTGGTTCCCAGCAGCTGTGCTCACGCCTTCTCTTAAAAGATCAGTTCCTGCATCTGTTCCATTTGGTGCAGATGATGCAAGCATCTGCTCGTCAACATCAAGATCCATGCCTTCTTCTTCGGCGATATTTTTATTCATGCCTGTCATTGGTTCTTCATCAAACATTGGTGCAGTGGCAGCTTCCTGTGACATTGAGGGTCCGGGGCCCATACTTAGGTTTCTTGTTATGGCTTCAAGTCCGGTGGCTGCAAAAGCAGCACCTGCTACAAGCCCCAGGTATTTTTTCAGCATGCTTAAAATGGATGACCTATCGCTTTTCATATTACCTGGAGTGACGACTATCAGTTTTTGTACTGGTTCGTATATCTTTACTTCTCTTCCCTTGCGGCTCCACTTTGTTTCTTTGACCTTTATGAGGTCTGCTTCTATGAGTCCGTCAAGATTGTACTTAACAGTTGTAAGCGGAATTTCTAATGCTTCGGACACGTCGCTTGCAGACATGGGCTTATCTGCAAGTATATCAAGCATTTTCATTGCTTTCTCATTGGAAAGCACCTGGGTGATCTTTTTGGATCCCTCTCCAAGGGGTAGAATAAGCACTTTTTCGGAATTTGTGTTTTCTTCGTTATCTCCCATATGGTGCAGTATATTGATCCAGGCTTATAGTTTTTCCTTTAAGTTCAGTTCTATTTGAAGTCTTGAATATTTCAAGTGTATCTCGTAAAGTTAAAGAATAGCTAGAACAATATGAGGTAAATTCTAGGGGCTTATTATGATTACAAAAGAAAACATCATGGAAATTGTAGGGAACTATGATCTTGACAATATTACTATTGCAACCGCATGTTCCCACTCCAGTCTTCAGATCTTTGATGGGGCAAGAAAAGAAGGTTTTAAAACAATTGGAATTTGCGTGAAAGAGCCACCAAGATACTATGATGCTTTTCCACTGGCAAAGCCCGATGAATTTATTGTGGTCAACAGTTATCAGGATATCCCAAATATAGTCGATGAACTTGTAGCTAAGAATGCTATTGTGATTCCCCATGGTTCATTTGTAGAATATCTGAGCATTGATAAATTTGCTGAACTTGCAGTTCCTACATTTGGAAACAGAGCAGTTCTTGAATGGGAATCTGACAGGGAAATGGAAAGGAAATGGCTTGAAGGCGCTGGGATCCACATGCCAAAGCAGATCAAACCGGAAGATATCGCTGGTCCTGTTATGGTAAAATATCATGGTGCCAAAGGTGGACGTGGTTTCTTTATCGCGAAGAATCAGGATGAGTTCGAGGAACACGTAGATCCCAATGAGAAATACACTATTCAGGAATTCATGGTCGGTACACGTTATTACTTGCACTACTTCTATTCTCCTCTTCAGGAGGAAGGCTACCAGTTAAGCGAGGGTATACTTCAGATGCTCAGCATGGATCGCAGGGTAGAATCAAATGCTGACGAGATTTTCAGACTTGGTTCGCCAAAAGAGTTGGGAGAGGCAGATATCCACCCAACATATGTGGTAACAGGAAATGTTCCGCTTGTTGCAAGAGAATCTCTTTTGCCGTTGATCTTCGAACTTGGTGACAGAGTCGTTGAAGAGTCTATCAAACTTTTCGGTGGAATGATTGGTCCTTTTTGTCTTGAGACTGTATTCACAGATAAGCTTGAGATCAAGGTATTCGAGATATCTGCAAGAATCGTTGCAGGAACTAATATCTATCCAAGTGGCTCTCCGTATTCAGATTTTGTGGAGCCGGGACTTTCCACTGGAAGGCGCATTGCACAGGAAATCAGAGCTGGCATAGATTCCAAACAGCTTGATAAGATTATCTCATAAAGAGATAAGTCCATGATTATGCAGTTTTCATGGATTAGCTGACATTTTTGTTTTCTTTTTAAAAGATTTGATCTCGTTACTTTTTAGTCTGTTTAACGGGTTTCTGCCAATCAAAAAAGCATTTTGCTACTTAGTCATTGTGTCAAAAGAAAAGAGGAATCTCACATAATGACGGTTTGGGTGAAGTTTGGGGAATGATACATTTAAGAATCAATGCATCTGAGGGGAATGATGTTATGGCGGAGATTCCTCTTGCATCTAAATATGTATAGACCTATATATATCTTGTTAATTTGCTTTGTTCCATATTTTTATTTTTTAGTGTCTGCTGCAGTTTATTTTAATTTTTTAAAATAGCAGATTTTACAAATTGGACGCAAATGAAAAATACTATATACGGTGGGCATATTTCTTTTTCTAATATGAAAAACTCTTCAAACGCAGGTGTTTCAAAAAAACAATACATCCTTGGTGGAAATGGTGAAGATGTTCTCCTTTATCTTGGGAGGTATCTTGCACGTGACAGATCATCAGGTTCCCATGTTTCCATGGATGTAAACCACCCTCATGCTGTATTCATTGCAGGGAAAAGAGGCTATGGTAAATCGTACACCATGGCAGTGCTTATGGAAGAAATGATGATGCTTCCTGATGAGATCAAAAGTAATGTTTCTTCTGTTGTCATTGATACAATGGGAATTTTCTGGACACTTAGAAAGAGCAATGAGGTACAAAAATCCATAGTTCATGAGTGGAATCTGGAAACAAAGGAATTTGATATTGATATTTTTGTACCAGCAGGAAGCCTGAGTAGCTATGAAGAGCGGCATATTGTAGTTAAACCGTTGTCCTTGCCCATATCACAAATGGATGGGTATGAATGGTGTGAATTGTTTGATATAGAGGCTGTTTCTCCCCCAGGTGTTCTGACCATTAGAATTATTGATGAACTAAAAAAGAATATGACTTTTTCCTTTAATGATATTATCGATCTGGCAATGGAGGATGAACGTTCTGATATAGTGACCAAAGGTGCTGTGGAAAACCATTTTAGAACTGCTATATCATGGGGCATATTCGCTGAAAAGGGTGAGGGGATCGAGGAAATGGTCAAGGGCGGCTCTACGTCTGTTATTGATGTAAGTACGATCAGAGGTGAAGCTCTAAGGTCTGCGCTGGTCAGTTCCATTGCCCGGAATATCTATCATCTAAGGCTTGAAGCCAGGCGTTCCTATGAGCGAATAATGATGGGGGATAAACAGGTTGAAAAAGGCATTCCTATGGTATGGTTGTTCATCGATGAAGCCCAGCAGTTCTTACCATCCCAGGGGAGTACTCTTGCTTCAGATGTCCTGTTGAATGAATGGCTAAAACAGGGACGTCAGCCCGGTCTTTCATTGGTGCTTGCAACCCAGCGACCTTCTTCCATACATCCTGATGTGCTTTCACAGTCAGATATTGTTATATGTCATCGTCTTACATCCCAGGATGACATCAGTGTCCTTGAGTCTGTCAGACCAAGCTACATGAAGGAAAACTTTGCTGATTCCATTATGAAAATGGGCTCTGAGAAAGGAGCAGCATTCGTTGTGGATGATAACACAGAAGCAGCTCACATAATCAGGTTGAGGCCACGTCTTAGCTGGCATGGTGGAGACGATCCTTCAATCATTTCCTGATTCTATCTCTTTTCTGTATCCTCATAAATATGCCTGTATATTAGTGGAATCCTCAGATAACTTATATATTCTAATAAAAGCTTTTTTATGAAAGGCCATGTATGTATATATACGTATAGAAGATCAACCACTAAAAATTGTTTATGGTAAACAGTAAGTGTTCTAAAAACCGGAATTATTTACTATGTGGTATTCTGTTTTTCATTATCTTCTGTATACTTAAATCCTATATTGATAAGTGATTCGATGAAATCATACCAACGCAGGCAACAAAATATTGTAGATAGAATTGATTCTGAGGAACCCCTCACAAAATGGAATGACTGGAAATGGCAATTGAGACATTCAGTCACTGATATTGATACATTTGAAACGCTTCTTAACATTAAATTTGAGGCAGACGAAAGAGAAGAACTTGAGAAAACACTGGATACATTCCCTTTATCCATAACCCCTTATTACCTTTCACTTATTGAAGTAGAAGATTTCAGGAATGACCCAATTTTCATGCAATCCTTCCCTTCACCTAGTGAATTAATCATTTCCTGTGATGATATGGAAGA
Organism: Methanolobus sp.; assembly: GCA_034008115.1. Lineage (GTDB taxonomy): Archaea > Halobacteriota > Methanosarcinia > Methanosarcinales > Methanosarcinaceae > Methanolobus. Next base: position 38,156 of record JAVEPM010000004.1, on the reverse strand, counting down.
TCCGTTAAGTGAAGATCATGACAGCCCTGTACCTGGAATTACACACAGGTATCCTGACAGGGTGCTTTTCCATATAAGCAACGTATGTTCTATGTATTGCAGGCACTGTACAAGAAAAAGAAAAGTGGGTGATGTGGATTCCATCCCTGCAAAAGACGAAGTTCTTCAGGGAATTGAATATATAGCCAGTCACCCGGAGGTAAGGGATGTTCTGCTATCAGGCGGTGATCCCTTTATGCTTTCAGACGAGTATCTGGACTGGATCCTCACAGAGATCAGGGCAATTCCACACGTGGAAGTCATAAGAATTGGCAGCAGAATGCCTGTTGTTCTTCCATTCCGTGTAACTGACAATCTTGTGAATGTATTGAAAAAGCACCATCCTGTATGGGTAAACACTCATTTCAATCATCCTCGTGAAGTCACAGCTTCTTCAAGGGCAGCTCTGCGAAAACTTGCAGACGCAGGAATTCCTCTGGGTAACCAGACAGTTCTGCTTGCAGGTGTGAATGATTGTTACAGGATACTGAAGAGTCTCTTCCATAAAATGGTAGAGAACAGGGTCAGACCATATTATCTGTACCAATGTGATCTTTCAGAAGGTCTTTCACATTTCAGAACCTCTGTAGGTAAGGGTATGGAAATAATGGAAAATCTGATTGGGCATACAAGTGGTTTTGCAGTTCCGTCCTACGTGATAGATGCTCCCGGTGGCGGTGGAAAGATCCCTGTTATGCCAAATTATCTTATTTCCTGGTCCACTAACAAGGTTATTTTGAGAAATTATGAGGGTGTGATCACTTCATATGCGGAACCGGATTCATACGAAGCTGTATATTGTGACCGAAAATGTGATGACTGCAAATTACAGTTAAAACTTGATGATGCACAGGAATCAAAATCAGTGGGTATTGCAAGTCTGCTATCCGATTATGACGATGCATTGAGTCTGGTACCTGAAGATACCGCACGCATGGAGAGAAGGAACCATGAGTGATCAGATCGTAAAGATCGCAGGTTCCCTGATACAACATGGTCCATTCAATGACCGTGTGTATCTCATGAAGCTTGCGACAGATGATTTTGAATATTTGCCATCCATCATTGAAGAAATTGCGCAGGAAAACAATTACTCTAAGATCTTTTCAAAGATACCTGCGTCTGCACAGGAATATTTTCTAAGCAGGAGTCACATAGAAGAGGCCCATATTCCTGGTTTTTTCAACGGTGATGAAGATGCAAGTTTTATGGCAAAGTATCTTTCTCAGGCGCGTATGCAGGAAACAAATTCTCAGGAGAATAGTTCCGTTCTAAAGGCTGCTATCTCAAAGTTCAATGTTTCCAAAGATGTGGGACTTTCAGATGATGAACAATTCATTGTTTGCAGTGAAACAGATGCCCCTCAGATGGCCGATTTGTACAGACAGGTCTTCCCAAGTTACCCTTTTCCCATAAGTGATGCCAGTTATTTGCTTAAGACAATGTCTGAGGATTTTGTCTATTTCGGAATAAAGAAAAACGGTAAACTTGTTGCTGTTTCTTCATGCGAAATGGATATTTCCAACAGCAATGTTGAGATGACAGATTTCGCCACAGTTCCTGAATCACGGGGAAAAGGCTATTCCTATTATCTGTTGGGTGAAATGGAAGATCATATGCGTGGCATCGGAATCAAAACAGCATACTCCATTGCAAGGGCCAGGTCATATGGTATGAATACGGTTTTTTCACGTCATTCCTATATCCATGCAGGAACTCTTGTAAACAATACCAATATTTCCGGGGGTATAGAAAGTATGAACATATGGTACAAAAAGCTCTGATCAGACATAATAGATGCTGTCCTTGATACTTCTGGTTATGATCTCTACACTGTAGTTCTGTACTGGTATCTCGTAGAGAAGCCGATTGTTTATGAAACTGGTCAATTCTTCTTCATTATTGAAAAGACCGAATGCTTTGATGGAGTATTGACCGGTTGTCTGGTATATTTTGATGAATTCATCGACTTGCATAAGTTTCTTTATGCTTTCGTTTGTTTTCTTGGGCTCCATTTCAAGATTGAATATCGCAAAGGTATGTTTGCCAAATTTTTTAGGATTCAATAACACTGTATAATTCTTGATGTATCCTTCATCCTCCAGCTTTTCAAGTCTATATCTGACTCCATTCTCACTGAGGTCAACTTCTTTAGCTATCTCTGATATTGGCGTCCTTGCTCCATTTTGCAGCATGGAAAGTATGACTTGATCCTTCTTGCTGACCATCTACTTTAACTTAGCTTTGCTATTATTAATGACTTTTCTTTATGGTGTGTTCTTGCAGCATTCTTTGTTAACGTTGAGTAATATGTATGCAACTCTGAATTTGCCAGTAGTATTATTTACTATAATGGTATCTAATGTATAGTTTCAACTTTAGTATTGATAATCATTAATAATCTTAATCTGGTGTAAATATGAACGGAAAAGTCTGGAAATTTGGAGACGACGTTGATACTGATGCTGTAATCCCGGGAAGGTATCTTATCATGAATACCCCTGAGGAGCTTGCAGCACATGTTTTTGAAGGCGTAAGACCAGAATTTCCAAAAGAGGTCAAAGAAGGTGACATCATTGTTGCCGGTAACAATTTTGGATGCGGCTCTTCAAGAGAACACGCTCCGATTGCATTGAAGGGAACAAAGGTTAGTTGTGTGATTGCTAAATCATTTGCACGCATCTTTTTCAGGAACTCAATTAATATAGGTGTGGCACTTCTTGAGTGCCCCGACACTGACAAAATAGACGATGGCGATGAATTAGATGTTGATCTTGCTTCCGGTACGATCAAAAACATCACAAAGGATGAGCAGTATCATGCAACACCTTTGCCGGAATTCGTAAGGGGTATTATGGATGCTGGCGGTTTGATCGAATACACAAGACAAATAATTTGATTATGTTCTGATCATTATTTTGTTATAATTAAGGAAATATTATCTTAGGAGTAATCATGACACAGTATAAAATACCTGTAATTCCAGGAGACGGTATAGGACCTGAGATCATTGCCGAGGGCCGAAAGGTAATCGATGCTGCAGGTGAAAATTTTGGATTTGATGTTGAATGGACAGAATTTCCACACGGCGCTGACCACTATCTTGAAACCGGGGAACTTATTTCAGAAGACTCTCTCAAAGAGCTTTCTAATTATTCCGCTATTTATCTTGGTTCAATAGGCGACCCAAGGGTGGCACCAGGTGTCCTTGAGAAAGGCATATTGCTTGCTGCCAGATTCTACTTTGACCAGTATGTGAACCTTCGTCCTATCAAGTTGCTTGAAGGGGTATGGACTCCTATAAAAGACAAGACTCCTGCAGATATTGACTTTACAGTTGTAAGGGAAAACACCGAAGACTTCTATATCGGTATAGGTGGCCGTGCAAAGAAGGGCGTCAGCAAGGACCTTCTGGAGGTCTCAAGATCCCTTTATTCTGCAAAGTTCGGTCTTGACATCGAGACTGACAGTGAGGAGATCGGCTACCAGATCGGTATGATCTCAAAGGAAGGTACACAGAGGGTCATAAGATACGCATTCGATCTTGCTGAGAAAAGCAAGAAGCACGTATCATCCGTTGACAAAGCAAATGTGCTTTCCGATATCTATGGTTTCTGGAGAGAAGAATTTGAGCTTGTTGCATCCGAGTACCCTGATGTTAGCACAGACTCCAACTATGTTGATGCAATAACCATGTGGTTCGTGAAGAATCCTGAGTGGTTCGATGTTGTGGTAACGCCAAACATGTTCGGCGACATCATTACTGACCTTGGCGCAATGGTCCAGGGAGGAATGGGACTTGCACCAGGTGGGAACATCAATCCAGAAGGTACAAGTATGTTCGAGCCTATTCACGGTTCTGCACCTAAGTACAAGGGAATGAACAAGGTCAATCCAATTGCTACTATCTGGGCAGGTGCTATGATGATCGAGCAGCTCGGTGAGAAAGAAGCTGCCGATTCTATCGTTTCTGCCATCGAGACAAACATACTTGAAGCAAAGGTCCGCACCTATGACATGGGCGGCTCAGCAGGCACTTCTGATGTTGGTGACGACATCGCAAGAATAGTTCTTGGGAAATAATTCTTCCTGTGCATCCATTCAGGATGCATTTTCTTATATTTTTCTTATTTTTGTATTTACATATGATATTTGTTTCATTTTGAATATATTGTACATATACCCTATGATTTTCTCATTTTATTCAGTTCATTGATTTTTTTTTAGTTTATTTAGTATATTATTATTTAATTGTGAGTATAAATGAATCTTTTCTCCCGGGCTGTCGATGACTTTATAATCAATGGCAAAATTGTCACAAATGCTACTCAATTGCACGTAACTGCTGCAATTTGATATTATTTGATCCAAATGAGAGGGATGATCAAGTGTCTCAGGAAAAAATTAAAAAACAACTTATAGAGAAAGCAAGAATTTCGGTTCTGGATTTTGATGAGAAGGGCGCAGAAGATGTCTCCAGAGATGCTCTGGAAATGGGTCTGGATATCAATGAGTTTATTGAAAATGGGTTTATAGAAGGCATGAAAGCAATCGGGGACATGTTTGAAGAGGGAAATGCATGCCTGCTTCATATTTTTGCAGCATCCAGTGCTATGAAGGCAGGTCTGTCCGTTCTTGAGGATCATGAGCACTACAAAAAAGCAAATGGTGCTACGGTAATAGAACTTATCAATGAAAGCAATAGGGATAAAAAGACAGATGTTCTTGAAACAATGTTCAGGATAAACGGCTATGACGTCGTAGAGATTCCGCACAATGTTCCAATAGTTGATTTTATCGAACAGGACAGGGGATTTGTTGACATTCCCAGTTCATGCAAAGAAGAACTCATAGCAATACTTGCAGCCAATCCCAAAGTAACGACTTTTCAGCTGTGTGATATGACGAGCAATACTATTTGTTAATTTCTCTTTATTTTTCTTTTTTAGGATGTATATCATCATAATGATGGTGATTATATTGTTGGAGATAGATATTCTTATATATTTGAAATCTAACCCTTAAGTATGAACTTATGGCTTAAATGGGCCTGTATTCTAAAATGCTTTAATAATTGACCTTTCACTAAAGGAGTGTGACCTCGTATGGCAAAAACAATCGCAGAACTGGAAAATGACCTTGATGTCATGAACGAGATGTTTCGTAAATATATAAAAATCTCTTTAAATTATCAAACACAGATTAATAACGCTAAAATTCCTGATGAACAGCGTAATGCCCTGATGGAAAAACTTGCAGTTGAAAATGCGAAGGTTCAAAAAGCAAAAGAGCAAATGAAAAAGTTCGAACAGACTCTTGAATCTCTCAAAACGTCCAATCAGAAATTAAAAGAGATTGCTTCCTGTCAGGAAACTCCTAAAGAATCATCAGAATCAGAATATCTTGTGGCTTATATGTGAAAAGCCACAAATTGTATTTTCAATAAAATTCAGCCAATTATTCTGGTTCCAAGACAAATTTCTTTTTTATCTCCTTTATTCTCGTTTTCCTTCAAAATGACTTTTAGGACCTGCTGTGGGTCACTGCCTTCCATTACTATGGTTTCAATTTTGCAGCGCTCTATTATTTTTGCAGCCAGTGGGTCAACAGGTGATTTTGATCCTGCTTTCATTTCAGTTGTCATCACTGTGTTCACGAGCTGCTTTGCTGTCATTGTGTCATATTTGATTGCTCGCGGGTCCTTACGTGGGTCTGCAGAATAGACTCCGTCAATGGCTGTGGATATGACCAGCATGTCTGCTTTGAGATATTCTGTAAGGATTGCGGCTACAGCATCGGTTGTTTGTCCGGGGATAACCCCTCCCATGACAATTATCTTTCCAGAAGACAACACTTCCTGAGCTTGTTTGTAGTCCTTCGGGGGCTCAGGATAAGCTGCATCCCCAAGTGCGCATATCAGAAGTTTTGCATTCAAGCGGGTTATGTCTATGCCTATATAGTCACATTCAACCTCGTTTGCACCTGTACTGCGGGCCACATTGATATAATCTCTTGCAGCGGCGCCACCTCCGGTTACTACTACTATCTCATGCTCTTTTGCAAGCTCTTTAAGTGCATTAGCATATCCGAGAAAGCTATCCGGACTAAGTTCTTTTGCCAGTATCGATCCACCGACTGATAGTATAATTAACATGATAATCTCTAGTCGTTACGCTGTTTTGATTTTAAAAGTAATGCTATGGATAGGATTGCGAGAGCTCCCATAATTGAAGAAAAGCCTGGAACAAGTGTTGATATTGACAATGACCTGTTCGGGGCCATGCTTTCACTATGAAGGGCGTTGCCATTGTAAAGTCCAAAAACCTTTATGTCGTCTCCTGATCCAAGGTCGGTAGATCCATAATAATAGATTTTCAAGGCATTATTTTCATTATCCACAATAGTAAGGATATATCTTCCCATGTTCATTTCAATATTTGATACATTCCCCACAACGGTCATGTATCGTCCATTATGGGCAACTGAATCACTGAAAATGCTACTAATATTAACAAGACCCATATCCTCAATTGGGTAATGGAGGACATATATGGGTGTTAATGTACTTTCGGCTATCGGTTCATGTATGAATTCCCCGGTAATCATGGTTTGATCCTTCAGATCAAAACCATCGAAAAGTTCTTTCTTTGATATGTCGACCTTCAGTGAATCCGGACCATCTGCAAGTGTTGCAGATTGCTTGCTTAATTCTGTAATATTCCCTATGACACTTATCTTGCGATAAGCCATTGTGCTATCGTAGGCTGTGGGATCTTCCTTTATTGTAGAAAGAGGCACAATTTCCAGTTCGAACATTGATGCATATGTGCTTGTGACAGTACAACTGAGTAAGAGCATTGTCATGAATATCGTTCTTATTGTACTGCCAGTTTGCATTATATCGCCTGTTTACAGTTTTCCTATTTTGTGAAGTAATTCGGCATTGAGCACGCTGGCACCGGCTGCTCCACGAACGGTGTTATGTCCCATTACGGTGTAGCGTATACCTTCTCTTATGCGGCCTACTGAAATTCCCATTCCATTGCCCATATTTCTATCAAGGCGTGGCTGTGGCCTGTCCGGTTCATCTCTTACGGTAATGACTGGACTAGGTTCTGTTGGAAGGTCTCCAAGCCCGGGATTGAAATTAATGAATGCTTCTCTTACCTGTTCCGGACTTGGGTTATGTGTCATCTTTGCCCAGATGTTCTCGGTGTGTCCGTCCATTACTGGTACTCTGTTACAGGAGGCACTTACCTTGATGTCAGCATCTATTATTTCTGCACCATCGAACTCTCCGAGAAGCTTAAGTGGCTCGGTTTCCACTTTTTCTTCTTCACCGTCAATGTATGGAACGACGTTGTCAAGTATTGCCATTGAAGCAATTCCCTCATATCCTGCACCGGATATTGCCTGCATGGTGGCAACTGTGACAGACTCAAGTCCAAACTGCATGAGCGGTTTGAGTGTTGGAGCCATGACGATTGTCGAACAGTTTGGATTTGTTACAATGTAACCATCCCATCCGCGTTTATCCTGCTGCACATCAATGAGTCCAAGATGGTCTGCATTGACCTCCGGAATCACAAGAGGTACATCTTTTTCCATTCTGTATGCAGATGCATTACTTGCAACAGCGACCCCTTCCTTTGCAAACTCAGCCTCGACTGTTTTTGCGTAGTCTGATGGCAGTGCTGAGAATACAACATCAGCATCAACTTTTTTTGGGTCTACCGGGACAACTTTCATGTCCCTGACTGAGTCTGGCAGTTTGCTCTCAAGTCTCCAGTTGGCTGCTTTCTCGTATGTCTTACCCGCGCTTCTTTCCGATGCTGCAAGTGATGTTATCTCGAACCAAGGGTGGTTTTCAAGTACCTGGATGAATCTTTGACCGACGGCACCTGTTGCCCCTAAAATACCTGCTTTGATTACTTCTGGCATAAGTCTCCCTCTGGGATAAAAAAAGAATAAAAAAGCAAAGAATATTGGATCAAATATTATTTTTATTCCATTGCTATTGCGTCTGTTGGGCACACGTCAACACATGCACCGCAGTCCAGACATTCGTCTGCTTCAACAATTGCAATGTTTTCACCGTTAAGTGTAATTGCCTCTGCAGGGCATTCATCTATACATGTTCCACAACCGACACATTCATCGACAGTAATAATTGCTACCATTTGTTGTACACTCCTTTGCATTGCATAACAATGCACTTTCGTTTTTATATGCTCCCACTATATAATAGTAGGCTTCTACACACTATCATAACACAAGTGGGATAAAAAGCTATCGTTATCAGTCTGAAATCAAGTAGCCTGTACTCTTATTGCTCTGTCTGACCTATCTTAGATATGTCTGTGAACACCTGCGTTTTTAATTAACACTGTACTATACCGGTGATAAATATATTAGTTCTATTAAGATTAGTTTATATAGCACGTATCAAAATTATGCTCATGAAAAAACAAATTTTGAATTTCAGATGGCATACAGGAGCTGTGTCGCCTGTGATCGGAGTTATAATGTTGCTCTTTCTGACAATATTATTGGCAGGCATCACAGTTTCTTCAGTGTATAGCGGGGATGCTGTATTGTCCTTAAGTCAAGCACCTATGGCTTTAATTGAGGTGGAATATGTGGAAGGCGGTGTTCGAAATTACCCTGCTTATGTAAGATATGAAGAAAACTTCATATATCTGGAACATATAGGTGGTGATCCTTTGCAGGCAGATTCCACCAGGATCATAATATCCGGCGAAGGGAGTAGTTATGAGGGTGTTGTTCCACACGGGACACGACACTATGGTGAAGTTTCTATTATCTATGATTCTCTCCTGTTTGAAGGGAAGAAATCCGCATATGCTTCAAGGAATCCGGACATTTCAGATGGTGTTTGGTCTGCAGGTGAAGAACTGATACTCAACGGCGATGATGCTATCAACGGTAGCATATTTTCTACAGTATCAGTGGGCATAAATGATGTGGCAAACACTGCAAATCACTATGGATTGAAGGAGGACAGCATGGTCACTATTAAGGTATTTGACAAGGAGTCCCAGTGTATCATCTCTGAATTTGAATATGTGGTCACTCCGGCAGATTGACGTTTCGTAGTATCAAAACCGTTTAAGTAATGTGAGGTCATAGGGGTAGTCGATGAGCGGTAAAAGTGGATATATGAGATATTTTCCAAAAGAAACCTGTTATCCAAATCAGCAGGAAGCAATGGACAAGATCCATTCTTCCCTCATAAACAAAGAGATCATACTTTTTGAAGGGGCATGTGGTACAGGTAAGACTCTCAGTGCCCTGGCACCTTCTCTGAATGTGGGAAAACAACTCCAAAAAACTGTGATCATAGCCACTAATGTTCATCAGCAGATGGTGCAGTTCATCAACGAGGCACGTGATATCAGGCAAACGAACGACCTGAAAGTTGCAGTGGTAAAAGGCAAGTCTGCAATGTGCCCCAATGAAACTGATTATGAAGAATGCAGACTCAAACGCGAGAACACTTTTGACCTTCTGGAAACCGAAAGGGAGCTCGTTCTTAAGAAACAGGAAATGAAGTCTGCGTTTGAGAATTACAAACGGTCAAAAGATCCTGCACTGGTGGCACTTCGCGATGCTCTTTCAAAGGAGCTGGATCTTGCCGAGGAAAAAGCAAAAGAGCTTCGAAATCGCTCATGTGATGAACTTTATGAGGTGCTACGTTACGATAGTGAAACTTTCAGGCAATGGCTGTTCGCTGATGTGCGTAGCCCTGAGGAAGTAAATGAATTTGCTTTACAGAAAGGGATGTGCGGTTATGAGCTGCTCAAGCGTGAACTTAAGCATGCAGAACTTGTAATTTGCAATTTCCATCACGTATTGAATGCGGATATATTCATGAGTGTGCTCAACTGGCTTGAAAAGGAACCACAGGATGTCATTGTTATATTTGACGAAGCACATAACATTGAATCTGCTGCAAGATCGCATTCATCTATCACTATCACAGAGCACACGCTGGAGAAGGCAATTGCAGAGATCGAGGCGAATATCGATCAGATGCCGGATGGCGGTGCTCACAATTTGTTAAAGATACTTCACAATATCATGAAGGAGATCTATAACTCCCGGTTCAAGTTCGGTGAACGGGAAAGGGTTGGAAGGCACTGGTACGATATGCGTATAAGTGACCCTTACGAGCGCAATGATATGGTCGGAGGCAAATTCCTTAAACTTGCAAAAGATGCGGGTTTTGGAGATGAGGCCTCCATACAGAAAACACTCTCAGAAGCAAGCGCATTTGGAGAGATGCTTGATGAGAATTATCGTGAACAGTACAAAAAAGGCTTGAGTGGAGTCCTTAAGCGCTCAAACATACGCTATGCTGCAGATTTCCTGTCATCGTATCTTGTGCTTTCTAATAATCTTAACTACTATCCGGTCTTGAATGTCAGGCGTGATCTTAGTGATGAAATATACGGTCGCATCGAACTTTTTACATGTATTCCCAAGAATGTGACAGAACCTCTGTTTGATTCCCTTTTCTCGGCAGTTCTTATGTCAGCTACCTTGCGTCCGTTCGATATGATAAAATCCACTCTGGGCATCGTAAGACCTACCTGTGAGATTGCTTATGCAACATCCTTCCCTGAAGACAAACGTCTGACACTATCTGTTTCAGTTCCACCTTTGTTTGCAAAGTCCAGAGCTGACCCTCAGACCTCACAGGTTCTTGAAGAGGTCATATTTGATGCAATTGAGTACAGTGAAGGCAATGTTATCATCTTTTTCCAGAGCTCATTTGAAGCCAGAAGATACTATAAGAAACTTGAATCCAGAATAGACGCTCCAGTTTTCCTTGATGAGGTCGGTGTTTCATCTCAGGAGATAAGGGAGGACTTCTTCAAAATGGGAGAATCCGGTGATAAGGCTGTACTTGTTTCGTATCTCTGGGGCACACTGAGCGAAGGTATCGATTATCGTGACGGCAGAGGCAGGACGGTAATAATAGTAGGTGTGGGCTATCCAGCCTTAAATGATCGTATGAATGCTGTGGAGTCGGCTTATGATCATACATTCGGATATGGTGCAGGATGGGAGTATGCCGTGCAGGTGCCAACCATCCGTAAGATACGTCAGGCAATGGGTAGGGTCGTACGCTCTCCGGTAGACTATGGTGTGCGGATACTCCTTGACGGGCGTTTTACTACAACTGCTCCGAAGAAATTTGGTAAATTCTCAGTGTTTGAAATATTCCCTCCAGAGGAAAGAGAAGAGTTCATTGATGTGGAACCGCAGAAGGTGAAATACTCCCTTATGAATTTCTTCCAGGATAATACAGAATCCCAATGACTTGTAGGGCTATGGTTCAGTATAGTTCCGATATTTTATAGAACATGTTTTTTAAATTGCACTCCACCACCTTTATATACAAGCATAATTAACCCTTAAATGGGAGTTATTGTCTGTGTGGAGTCAGCACAATAATATTATTTTAGGCTTAGTTTGAACGGAATTTAATTCAATTAGTTTACACTTTAGTCTGATTTCATTAACTATCACATGCAGACAAGAACCCAATATAAGCTTAAACGCAAATTGGTGGTATGATATGAAAATCAAATATATGGCAACATTAGTTGTCTTAATAGTACTTTTGGGAGCAGGAAGTGCATCTGCAAAATCACTGTATGTGATTGATAACATCAATGCACATCCAACTCCAATAAGTGCATATGACATAGTCGGTAACCAAATAGTTTACCAGACTACAAACACAGTTCCAGCCTTTGCAGGTGGAGCCGTTGGCCTTGGCATTGATACCGATTCAGCGTATCTTTTTGTGACCTACGAAAACTCAAACCTGATAAGCATTATCAATGCTACGAGCATGACCGTGCCGGCGTCAAGTCCGGTAACTGCACCTGGTGCAAGAAACCTTGCAGGTATTGTAGTTGATCAGGATGCACAAAAGGTCTATACCATGGACAGGAATACAAACAAACTCTATGTCTATTCCTGGGATCCAACTGGGCCTACGCTGAGTCTTGATGGCACTCAAAGCTTAACTGGTGTTTCGAAAGCTCACGGAATTGCACTGGATGAAACAAATGATCTGCTTTATGTTGGAGACAGAACAACCCAAGTAAAGATATTCAACACCGGAACATGGACTACAGCAGGCAGTTTCACAGTTTCACAGGCAGTAATGGGAATTGCTGTTGATGTTGCAAATGGATACGTATACACAGGGAACGCATATCCAGGATATGGAAGTATTGGTATTCTGAGTCAATACAACCTTGGAACCTCCACTGAAGCAACCGTCAATATTGGTGATCAGACAGGTTATTCGGGTGATAATGCAGTAGGTGTTGCAGTTGACCAATCAACTGGACTTGTATATGTAACTACAGGAAATCAGGGAAGCGGTGGTTCTGATAAACTGCTGGTACTCAACAGTGCCCTCAGCGTTACCGATACAACCGGAGATATTGGGAATCCTACCGGACTTTGCATACCTGCCACAGGGATATCCTACAATCCACTAAGCTTTGGCAAGGATGATGGCCTGCCAACAACTGCTGCCAGTAGCCAGATTACCTATGTCCTGAGTTACACCAACACCAATCCAACGCCTGTAACAGGGGTCACTATTACTGATACTCTTCCAGCAGGTGTTAGCTTTGTATCTGCTACAGGAGCTTATACACAGAGTAGCGGTGTTATTACCTGGGACATTGGAACTCTTGCACCCGGAGAGGCCGGATCAGTCACACTTACAGTGCAGGAATCTTCAGGTGTAGCAAGGACATTGACCAATTATGCTACAATTGACAGTCTGGAGACCGCTCAAACCACACAGTCAGATGATACAGAGATCACTGCAGGTGGTAATGGTGGTAATGGTGGTAATGGTGGTGAAATCCCAGAATTCCCAACCATTGCACTTCCAGTGGTAGCTATACTCGGTCTGGCATTTGTAATGCAGCGTAGAAAAGAGGAGTAAGATCTAAATTCTTACTTTTTATTTCTTATTTTTTGGCCTTGTAGAATTCCTCATTTGAACAGCAAATATGGTTTGACATACTGTCAAGGCTATGAACTAATAATGAGAGTTCTAGATTTCCAATCTGGAATAAACACAATCACACCTTTGTGCTTTCTTTTGGTAGGTAACACTCAAGATGACTAATTATTTTTAAATAATGATGTTAATATTAAATATAAGATACGTTTTCTGGTAGTCATGTATTAATTAGTTGATGTTCTTGAACACTTGAATGTCAATAGTTCTCTTAAAGTCCACTTCTTTTCAACAAATCCTGATTCCTGAGCAGGTGTTCTTTTGCGTTTTACACCATCTTTATCATTTTTGACTAATCCAGCATGTTCTCTACAGAAGTTGAAATGAGTGCAGTATAATCTGAGCTGGTTATATAGGCACTCGAGTTTCTTTGAGAAACCTATCGTTTTTCTTGAAATTTTATTGTTGTCCTGTCTGAATGTTAGATTCTGTCTTTCGATCAAGCTTGTTGATATCTCTTTTTGCTCTATGTTGTTTCCAAAGATAACTTTTTTTTCAATGTTTTGTAGCTTCCCACCTTCTCTTTCTTTGACTATCTGAGCATATTTAAGATATTTATCAGGAACAAGCTTTGGTATTTTAGGTCTTCCTCTTTTTCCCGTTCTTGGAAACTCCACCCATTTACCGTATTTTTGTAAAAGTGCTTCAGAATAGAATCTTAATCCATCTGAAACAAAAAGTGGTTTCAATCCTGAAAGACATTTATCGGTAAGTTCAACTAATCTATTAGCTATATATTGTTTTCTTGGTCCGATCGTGAAATCGATTATCAGTCTGAATTGAGGTGCAAAACTTACCCATAACCATGATCCATCATCATCGACAAAATTAGCTGTTGATGGAACTACTTTTTTTTATTATCATCCAGAGTTCATCCATCTCTACCTTTGCAATGTTCAGATCTTTCATCTTTTCCTGAGGTATATTGTCACATTGTTTTGCTGCACGGGATATCCATTTACTTACGGTGATTGGTTGAACTTCCAGTACATCAGCAATTGCTTCAATACTCATTCCTTTTATGGACATTTTCAAAGCTAACAGTATGATTGATTCTTCTTTTCGCATATCATAAAAAAAGGTGTTTGTACGATCACAAAATACTCTGCCGCATTCGCGACAGAGGTATTTCTTGATACGTTTACCTTTGATCTGATAAGTTCCATTGCCTATGACATTGCCTTTTCCAGCAAGACCGAAATATTGACAGTCTTCGTTAGGACAAGCAACATCAGTGAATTTTGGTTTTGGTCCTCGTTTTCCCATGATGAAAATATCTCTAAGTCATATTATATAACACCAACTGAATGATATTGGACTACCCGTTTTCTACAGAGCCGAATATTCTTTTTAATCAGAAAACTATATCAGCAATAAGGGCACCTTACTCTATAAGGGGATTTAGCATGTCACTTGAAAATATTATGAAAGAAGTAACCGCAGAACTTGAGAGACTTGTAAGCACAAAGACCGTTGTCGGGGAAACAATGGTTGTTGGAGATACCACCATTATTCCAGTTACCAAGGTTTCATTTGGATTTGGAAGTGGCGGCGCCGAGGGTAAGAAGAAAGGTGAGGAAGAAGGCTTTGGTGGCGGTGGCGGCGCAGGTGCAAAGATAGAGCCTGTGGCATTCATTGTAGTTTCACCAGAGGGCACACGCCTGATGTCTTTATCCGGTCATACCGATTTTGGAAAGCTACTTGAGTCTGTTCCGGGACTGATCGAGAAGATCAAGTCCATGAAGAAAAAATCAAAGAAAGGAGGGAGCGGCCATCAGGACGATTCAGAACTCTGTGAAGGGACTGATGAATCTTCTGAAGACTGATCCTTCTATTTTTATTTATTACCCTTCCGAGGTGCAGTCATGTTATCTGCCTTAATGGTAATACTATTACTTCTTATAGCGCTTGCTGTACTTGCAGTTTTACTTATTCTCTTTACTGCTATTGATATTGTTTTTGAAGCACAGGGCTCCGGTAGTGATATAGAACACAAGGTATCTGTGCACTGGTTACTGTTTTCCTATTGTATCCATCCAACAGAAGACAAAGAAAATGAATTTGGATCTAAAGAGGATCAACTTTCTTCCATTTCTAGGCCCGATGTTCCTGAGCTTAAAGGGCTGGATAAGAAAACAGTTAAGAAAGAAGTTAAAGATGGCAAAGAAGAAGAAGAAGAACCTTCTAAGTCCAAAAGATCAAAGGACATGTCTTTTTCAGAGATATTACAGACTTTCAGGCAACTGAGATCACCTGTACTCCGGTTATTGCAGGGAATGGCCCGTGCTATCAGGATACCATATGCACGGGTCAATATGGTTTTTGGCTTTTCTGATCCTGCATATACAGGAATTGCATATGGTTATGCCCATGCGTTGAAGGGTTATTTTGCCTGCCATTCCGAGAATCTGAAAATGCAACTGGAGCCGGATTTTATTGACAGCAGGCTGGACCTTGATGTCAAAGGAGCTCTCAGGATCAGGTTATATCGCTTTGTTCTTGTGATTCTGTTCTTTGTTCTGGACAGGAATGTGCTGCGTTTTTCATGGCAGTTTTTTATAAAAAGACATTCTAAAAGGTCAAGTGTTAATCTTTAATAGTATGTGCCACTGATACTTTAGGACATGATTACTATTAAATCCTCATCAAGGCTCCATTTCACTCTTATTGATATGAATGCCAGTCTTGGCAGAGTGGATGGTGGTGCAGGTATTTCTCTAGCCTCACCTCATATTGTTATCAGTGCAGAGAAATCAGATTCTATTGAAGTGGTGGGTGATTCGTTCCTCGGGGAGCGAATGGAGCATGCTGTGAAGCAAGTACTTCCTCAAGGCGAGGGTATTAATATTAAGATCGAAGAAGATATGATGGCACATGTCGGTTTTGGTTCTGGTACGCAGGCAGGATTATCTGCAGCTGCGGCTGTTAATGAATTATATGATCTGGGCATGAGTGTAAGAGAGCTTGCAATTGCAGTGGGACGAGGAGGCACTTCAGGAATTGGTGTAGCGTCATTTGAGATGGGTGGTTTCATTGTTGACGGAGGCCACAGATTCAGTGACAAGGGTTCATTCTCCCCATCGTCTGCAAGCAGAGCAGATCCTGCTCCGGTCTTGTTCAGGCATGATTTTCCTGACTGGGATATAGTGCTCGCAGTTCCCGATACCCTGGGGGCACATGATGCAAAAGAGGTTAATATATTCCAGAAGGAATGTCCCATTCCCATTAATGAAGTGCAAGAACTGTCACATATCATCCTGATGAAAATGATGCCTGCTGTAATGGAGAAGGACATCGAAGCTTTTGGTTATTGCATTAATCACATACAGAATATCGGTTTTAAGAAACGTGAGGTACAGCTTCAGCATCAGGCTGTGAGGGATGTTATGATGCTGATGCAGGATAATGGTGCATATGGTGCAGGCATGAGTTCATTCGGGCCTGCCGTTTACGGCATAGTCGACAACAATGAGGATGCTGCGTATCTGCAGGAGGATGTGCAGGAACTCCTTGACAATACAATAGGTGGCAGGGTCATAGTCACACAGGCAAATAATACCGGTGCAGAAATAAGGAGGGTCTGATATGGAATTCACTACATGGTTTGGAAAGCTTCAGCTGGATGCTGAGGGTGAGCTAGAGGATTACAGTCTCTTTGATAAAAACCCGCAAAAGCTGGCTGTACTTGCTGTAGAGTTGCAGGAAAACGTACAGAGCGTTCCGCTTAAGCGCCCAGACCTGCGTGAGGCTGCTCTGGAATCTGGCTTTGTCGAGCTTGATGAGGATTATGATATACTCCTGAGGGATGTGTGTATCAGGGCGGCAAAGAGCCAGATATCGCAAACCGATACTGATGATTCAAGGATTATCCAGGCGGTTGAGGCGCTGGATGATATCGATAAGAATGTGAATGAACTCAGTGAGCGTCTCTTTGAGTGGTATGGAAGGTATTTCCCGGAACTGGATATGACAGGCGAGAAGCTTGCAAGATTTGTTTCTGCCTATGGTTCACGGGCAAATGTTCCGGAGGATCATGAATTGTTCGAAAAGTCATCACAATCCATGGGTGCTGAGATATCATTTGCAGATGAGGAGCTTTTGAGGGCTCTTGCCAACAACATTTGCAGTCTGTACGATACCCGCAGGTATATCGAAAATTACATTAACACTAGCATGGGCTCGGTTGCACCGAACCTTTGCAACATTACAGGAGCATCTCTTGCTGCCCGCCTTATGAGCATGGCAGGAAGCCTGCAGAAACTTGCAGCTTTCCCATCCAGCACGGTCCAGGTGATTGGTGCGAACAGGGCGCTTTTCAAGCACCTGCGCTCCCGGGCACCATCTCCTAAACATGGAATTATATTCAACAATCCGGTTATCAAGAATGCGCCCTGGTGGCAGAGAGGAAAGATTGCAAGGACACTTGCTTCCAAGATAAGCCTGGCTGCAAGGACTGATTTCTATTCCGGTGAACTGGAGCCATCCATTAAAGAGGCCCTTGAAAAGAAACTGGAACATATTAGAAGCACTAATCCAAATCCGCCAAGGAGGGAACCAAAACCCCAGTCAAAGGGCAAGGGCGGCAAAAAAACACACAGAGGCAAAAGAAAAGGAGGTAAGCGTTGATGTCAGTTAAAGAGTTGTATCGCGGTATCTATGAATTGGATATTGATGACAGGAAGATGCTTGCAAGCAAAAATATAATGCCTGGTCTGAGTGTCTATGGTGAGCGTCTCATTGTTGACGATGGTATTGAATACCGCCAGTGGGACCCCAGCAGAAGTAAACTTGGAGCCATGCTGCTCAAGAACTTCGAGATCCCAATAGAGCCTGATTCCGTAGTACTCTATCTCGGTGCAGCCTCAGGAACAACAGTGAGCCACGTTTCCGACATACTGACAGATGGTCTGGTCTACGCAGTCGAGTTCTCCCCCCGCACAATGCGTGAGTTGATCCAGCTCTGTGAGCAGCGCCCAAATATCATCCCAATTCTGGCAGATGCCAACAAACCCCAGTCCTACGCCCACATAGTGGAAAAAGTGGATGTCATTTTCCAGGACGTAGCCCAGCCCAACCAGGCCGAGATAGCAGCTATCAACTCAAAATACTTCTTAGATGAACAAGGCCAGCTGCTACTCTCTATCAAGTCAAGGAGCATCGACACCACAGCCAGTCCAAAAAAGATATTCAAGGAAGAGGTCCGCAAACTTGAAAGCGACTTTGACATCGAGTTCGAGGTGCTGCAAAGAAAAGAGCTTGACCCGTTCCACGAGGATCATTTAGGTTTGGTGGCACGGATGTTTGTTGATGAAGAATGAGGTTAAATGTCTTTTGTTCATCAATGGTATATGCATCGTACTTTTATTTTGCGAGCTCTTCGATTATTGATGACATATCCCATCCCATTTTTGTAGATATTTCCAATAACTCTTCAATGTAATTATCAATGACTCTCGTCATTTCATTATAGTTACAATTTCCTTTAAGATTCTTTAGTACTCTAATAGAAGTCCTGGTGGCTAACTTTTCCCCCTTTTTAGCAGCTACTGTCCCTATATTATTAATATCGCTTATTATTCCAAAAGTGGAATAATAAAGGTCTTTATGAGCTGTTTTTATTCCAATTTTTCCAAGTGCAATTGCTGCATTCATTGTAACGTGTTGATTATCATTACTTTCTATTTCTGTTCCTAACTGCTTAAGCTTATCAGAAATCGATATTAATGCATCTTCAAGTTGAAAATCAGCTGCTTCCAAACCTATTTTCGTGAGTGCTCTTAAACAGACATCCAAAACCCTTCTGTCCTCATATCCAATTTTCATGATTACATTTGCAGTAGTTCCAATATCCCAATCCATTTTTCTCTTGGCTTGTTCAATTCCTAGGGTTTCAAGTGCATTTACACACTCTGGAGGCACAGATTCTAATTTCTGCCTTATTGATTGTGTTCCAATTCTTTCCACAGAATAAATAATATCTCTAGTCGCAAATCCAAAATCTTTTGGGGCTGCATCACGTGCAAAAATGTGTAACGTACTAATAGTTCTCCATGTGGTCCATTCAAGGTTTTTATCTGCAGCTTTCATCCCTATTTCTTCAATTACTTTAATACTTGAAATTGTAGACCTCTCATTACCATTTTTAATTGCAGTTTTTCCAAGCCTTTCAACGTGCTCTATCAAATGATTTGAAAATATTTCCTCCTCTTTTTGATCAAAAGATTCGTTTTCTATTATTTGATTTGCCGAGTTTTTAATTCTCACAAGTCCATTTTTTACAGTTTCATAGTCATTTCTGACAAGAGCAGCGTTTATCATATCGACAATTGGTTGAATGGGATCATTCTCAGCGATTTCGTCATAATCTTCTAGGGAATCTAATATATTTTCTTTTGTAATCTCCACCGCCAGCAACTCAATCACAGTCGAAGGCTTCAGCAAATCCAAAGTCTTGAGCATATAAGGCACAAGACAAACAAAAGCAAAGAACCCTATGAAGTAAGCTACAAAAATGGCGCCCTCCATATTAATTCCAGCAATGCCAAGCTCTACAACTTTAATCAACCCAAGTCCATAGAATATGGTAATAATGTAGATGCACAGAAGAATCCACATATCGGGGTTCCTTTTGTAGACATCAATGACCCTTGCAGAATAAGATTGGGCTGCGAGCTGTACGGCTACAAGACTGAGTGTGATAACTAATGCAATGGTGGCTGCCAGGCTCTGGACGAGGGCGCTGAGGAGATAGCGCTCGTTGTCGAAGAAGCCCATGTTGCTAAGTTCGGTGGCATTGTATTGTGTGTAAGCATTGTTAGTCCAGAGTGTGTGAGTAAAGGGAATTTTCCAGAGTATAAATGCAAAAATTGCAATTCCAGCGAATATTTTAAAGTAAACCCATATTCTTTTTAGCCATACGGGTAATTCTTTTTTAATATTATCCAATTGCATGCCCACATAAAGTACACAGTTTCAATAAATAAAACAGTATTGAAATGATATTGTTGGCAGCTGCCAATTGAAGGACTGCTTTATTTCAGATATTCAAAGATTTGATGTATCTTTTCTTTTAGTTCAGGCAGATCATGCTGGATAATATCCCATGTGAGTTGAAGGTCCACACCGAAATATCCGTGTATGAGCTTGTCTCTGGTTCTTGCCATTTCACTCCAGGGTACAGCAGGATACTGTGTTTTGAACTCATCGGGGATATTCTTTGATGCTTCGCCTATGATCTCTATTCTTCTAATAGTTGCATCCTGAAGTTGAATGTCTTCCAGAAAATCTTCTTTAGTTTTGTCGTTAGTGAAGTCCTCTATTTTTTCGATAGAATCCATTATGTGCATCAGAAATACTTCAGGGTCTTTCATAATATCTTCACTTCTTCTTTCAGGATTCTTTCTTTGATTAGAGGGTTTATAGAATCATAGGTGATGACTTCGACTTTCCGGTTTGATTCCTTTTCAAGTTCCAGTTCTAACCTTGCAAGATCAAAAAGGCTCTTTCTGCTGTTGAACTTTACAAGAATATCGATGTCACTGTCTTCTCTTGCCTCGTTCCTGGCAAATGAACCGAAGATTCCTGCTTTATCTACATCATTCTTGATAAGTACCGGAATAATTGTCTGTTTGTACTTGTCGATTTGATTCTCTGTTGTTTTATCAAAACTCATGTTAATAACCTTATTAGTTATCATTCTTATTAAGTTTCATGCAGGAGTCCTTTCCAAACTCCTCCAAGTTGCCAAATCAAAACCTTTATCTATCCACCTCTCATAAATGAGCTAGTACTCAAATATGAGCTGCACATGGTGAGGCGATGTACGGAACAAAATCTCTTAAAAAGCTGGCACTGATTGGTGCGATCGAGAACCCTGTGAAAATATCTTCCAGTGAGTTCATGCATCACATATCCGCCAGCTCCCAAACCGCTGCAAGGATGCTTAAACAGCTTGAAGAGGATAGTTATATATCCCGGCAGCTTGTTGCAGGAGGGCAAATGGTACAGCTTAGCAATGCCGGTGTCGAGCTTCTCAAAAAGGAGTATGTCGATTATCAGCAGATATTCTGCAAAGACCACAATGACCTGGAACTCTGTGGACATGTAATAACAGGTCTTGGAGAAGGACAGTATTACATTGCAAAGGACGGATACATGTCCCAGTTCAGGGATAAACTCGATTTTAAACCATTCCCCGGAACGCTCAATATGAGACTCACGGAGCAGAGTGCCCGGGTGCGCAATAATATGGATTTCCTCCAGCCTCTTATCATCCAGGGTTTTAATGATGGTGAGCGCAGTTTTGGTGGAGGGAAATGCTATCCAATAGAGATCGAAGGAATAAAAGCTGCTATCATCATACCCGACAGGACACATTATCCGGCAGACCTCCTGGAGATAATCGCACCTGTAAAGCTGCGTGAGATGCTCGGGGTAAGCGATGATGATGAAGTTAAGATAGTAGTGAATAAATCTCAAAAATTCAAATAATAATCGAGAAGCGATAAATATGAGTGATAACATGGATTCAGGTGCAAAAAAATACAGCGAGAATATACAGAGAGCCATCAAATCTCTTCAGAATGGTGAGATGATCCTCCTTTTCGATCTTGAAGGACGTGAAGCTGAGACAGATTTCACAATTCCTGCAAATGCTGTAACTCCTGAGGCTGTCCGATGGATGCGCAAGGATGGCGGTGGCCTTATGTGTGTGGCTCTAGATTCCGAAGTATCTGAAAAACTGGGACTGCCTTTCATTGCTGATATCATGAGGGATGCAAGCAAGCAAAATACATCACTTAGTAAGATAGTTGAAAAGGGCGGTGATCTCAAATATGATTCACGCTCATCATTTTCGATCTGGGTGAACCACAGGGACACACGCACAGGAATTCCTGACAATGACAGAGCACTGACCATCAACAAGCTGGGGGAGATCGTTGAAAATACTCTTAATGGTGGAAATGTTCATTTTGGCAGTGAGTTCAGGACTCCCGGACATGTTGCAACCCTGCGTGCTGCAAAGAGACTTGTCCATGAGCGCATGGGCCAGACCGAACTATCCATTGCACTTGCAAAGATCGCAGGCATAACTCCGGCAATGGTGGTCTGCGAGATGCTGGATGATAAGACCGGCAGGGCTCTTGCAAGACCGGACGCAGAAAAATACGGTGTTGACCACAACCTTGTATTTGTTGACGGTGAGGAAGTCGTTGTGGCATATGATCTCTGGCTGAGTTCTCAATGAGCGCTTCTGTTGCTCAGCATTTTTCCATCCATTCATTTGCTATAAAATATATCTCAGGACTTATTCATTGGTATCAAAGACAATTTCAAATCAATTTAGAAAAGTTTAATTAGCACCTCAACATTGCAATACATGTGAAAATATTATTTACATAATATGAATTAAGGTGGTGCTAGTATCAAATACATATTTAGTTTCAAAAAAATATCATTGATTACTATTTTTCTTATATCATTTTTTGTCGGCATTGCATGTGCAGTGAATAGCAGTCCACTGGAAGAGCAGTGGAATGTAACTTTTCATGAAAAAGACGATGATTTTATATCATCTGTCATTGATTCTGGGTCAGGTGGATATGTTTTAGCTGGAACCATGGGTTACAGCGCTAGTAGCGCTAATGGTGATGGTTTTTTGTATGAAGTTGATTCAGATGGGGACCTTGTATGGAGTACATATTTTGGCGGCGATCAGGATGACTACTTTTCAGTCGTTCTTGAAGATGGTGAGCAAGACTATCTCATAATAGGGAATACAGTTTCTACTGATTCTGGTAAGAGGGATGCATTGATAATCAATGTTGATTCTGAAGGAAATGAGATTTGGAATCGGACCGTTTATGAGGATTCTTCCATTATCAACTCAGCCCAAAGGACATCCGATGGGAATTTGATTCTTGCGGGAATGCGAGCTCCTTTAATAACAGCCGGTGGAAATCTGGTGGCATTGCTGATTAAAATTGATTCTGAAGGAAATGAGTTATGGGCAAAAAGCTTTGGACCGGGATGGATTCGTACATATGATTCTTTCAGTTCAGTACAGGAAACTCCAGAAGGGGGTTTTATAATGGCTGGAGTCACAAATTCATTCAGCTCAAGCAACATGGAAGATGGCTGGCTGGTCAAAGCTGATTCTGAAGGAAATGAAGTTTGGAATCGGTCTTTCGGTGATGTGGATATTGATATGTTGAACTCAGTTACCCTATGTTCTGATGGTGGTTATATTGCTGTGGGCAAAAGCAAACCGTATGGTCAGTCTCTTTTCAATGCATGGATAATTAAAACAGATGAAGATGGGAATCTTTTGTGGGAAAAGAGACACTTTGACGGGTCAGATTCCTACTCAAACTCAATTATTGAAGTTTCTGATGGAAATTATGTTATTGCAGGCTCTATAGGTAGTGTCTCAGAAGGGTCGGTACAGGCTTCTTTTGGTGTTGATAACTATCAGGGGTTCTTACTGAAAGTAGATGGAAATGGAGAAGAAGTCTGGTCCCATATTTTTGAAGGCTATTCAGACTCTGCTTTTATTACAGTCATTGAATCAAGTGGTAGTTATATTGTAGGTGGCTTTATGACCCCTGAAGGAATGAGTGAAAGTGATTCTTTGTTGGTTGTGTTGAATGACCCCGTACTACAAGAGGAAAAAGTCACTAATGATGGGGCATATGCTCTGGATTCGGAAGAACAAAGCCCACTTTCATTTACAATAATGCTTGCGTGCCTAGGAGTTGCATTCATTGCAACTAGAAGACGTTTGTGATTTTTGACAGGGTCTATCAACCCTGCCTTCCATATTTACAGGAGAAATGTCCTGTTTTCGGAAACACTAAAATACTGTAATGTATATCTAGTAACAATCCCGTGGGACTGTAGGGTAGCCTGGTCCATCCTGTTAGGCTGGGGGTCTAGCGACTGGAGTTCAAATCTCCGCAGTCCCATCAATTTCCATTTTGTTTTTTCTGGAGCTATTACACGCAGTGTCATAGCTCTTTTCGCGCTCCAGAAGCGTCATCTGGGATGCGTTCCATCACAAAATAGAATTGGTTCAGGGAAGCAGTATCTCATCGATCGCATGGAGTATCCCATTATTGCATTCAATATCTCCTTCGATGATCTTTGCATTATCGACCTTTATTCCATCCTTGACAACGATCTTCAGTTTTTTCCCATTTATCGTTTCAAGCTCTCCAAGCTCTTCAAGTTCCGCGGTGGTATACTTTCCTTTCACGATATGATAGTTGATAATTCCAAGAAGGTATATGTGGTCATCAAAGGATTCGTCTATAACATCATCCGGTATTGCTTCAAATGCCGCTTCCACCGGTGCAAAGATAGTGAAAGGTCCTTCATTACTGTACGTATTTGTGAGTTTTAGTTTCTCTGCCGCTTTGAGAAGGGTAGGAAAAGATCCTTTTTCCTTTGCTGTTGCTATTAGGTTTTTTAATTCGGTCATGTTCGATCCTCTTATGCCCTCCATATATCCCTTATTATTCAAAAAAGACGTGAATGCATATGACTCATTAAAACAGATCAATCGAAATGATTAATACAATGTCTCCTCATTTCTTTAAAAGATGATATATAGCTGCGATAACTCCAAAATAAAGCTTCTTATTTATCCGGTACTCACCGAGTGCCATACATGTATTTATCCAATGCTCACAGAGTTTGTAGCGATAGTTTGATAAAATAAATCATCAATTGGTGTAGCAATGAAAAAATACTTGATCCTGATTTTGTGCCTTTTCGTTCTTGTGATCTTTGCAGGTGGCTGCATCGATGATCTTGTGCCAGCAAACGATGAAGGTACTCAGCAGGACTTATCTGCATACGAGTTTGAGGTTTTCCTGAACAATAGTTATGATGGCGGGGAATTGACTCCAACTCACACATTCTATCTCTCGAAGAACAAGTCTGCAAAGGTAGTTTCAATAATTGAGAACGAATCTGTTATTGATATAATCCCTCTGGAAGATCTGAGCACTTCAAACGATGAAGTTGTAAGTAATATGGTTATACTAGGGGACTTTTCCAACAAAACAAATGCAACTCAGGAAAATTTTACTGGATTTTCACTAATGGAAGAAGCTTCTGAGATTAATTATACAATTTCAGAAGATGTTATTCGTGGACAAAAGCATGTGTTCATTACATTTGAAGAACCAATAACCGGTTTTGTGGCTTACACAATGTCAACACCACCAGGCCAGGATTTTATATACATCACAACACCTCCGTCTGTAGTTCGTTTTGTTTTGCCAGAGGGATATACCACGGGTAATCCTCTTATAGGCAAGTCCAGGCCCTCACCGGATCATTTATATCTTGATGCATCAAGTCGTGAAAATCTTGTGTGGTACAATGAATTGGAAGCAAATAGTTTCTTGAGCATGTTTGGTAATTATTCTGCAGAAGAACAGGCAGAAATAGAACCGATTCCAAAATCCATCACAGTTAAATTCTACACAAAATCCGCACCAACAGGTCTGACCGTTGCTGCGTTTATTCTTGGTATGATCGCACTTTTTGTCATTTTCAGGTATAGACTTCAAAAGAAAACACTGGAAATGATTCGGGCTGACATCGAGAAGCAGGCAGTTGCTCCCAAAAATAAAGGAAAGGATTGAATTAAAGGTATTCAAAAACCATGCCATCATATCCAAGTGGATATTCTTTGACTGCCTCGTCATGGGGTTTGAAGAAATGGCTAAGGTGTGTGAATACCACTTTTTTTGCTCTGATTTCCAGAGCAAGGTCCATAGCTTCTGTTGTATTCATATGTTTTTTGATATTTACAGTAGGTGGAACAATAGCATCAGCAATTAACAAGTCTGGTTCCATAATAGTATCAATACTCTTTTTTGGAATATCCCTTTGTGTATCTCCTGTGATAACCACTTTTGTATTGCCATCTCGTATCATCACACCGATTGATTTCTTAACAGGTGGGTGTATTACCTCAAAAAGAGTGAATTCCAGGCCAATGAGCTCAAAAGGTTCATACATGTTCCTTTCATGCTTTTTAGGCTGGAGGAACTGCAGATAATCAAGAATATATTCCAGTGTTTCAGGTAGTCCGTAAACATCCACATTGTATTGGACCCTGTGGAATTCGGCAAAACCTGCAAAATGATCATAATGACCATGTGTCCAGATTACTCCATCAATGTGTTTTGTCCCAGCTTTAAGCAGCTGGTATCGAAGATCAGGACCGGTGTCTATCAGGACCGTCCCCTGCGATGATTCCACAAGGATTGCAAATCTGCTTCTCTGACTTTTACCGCCGCTATGTGCATCATGGCATGTAGGACAATTGCAACCAATAACAGGGGTACCGGTGGCATCTCCCGTTCCAAGAAGTGTTATCTTCATGAATTGTCCTGTATTTGCTCAATCTTCATATTCATTGGTTTTGATGACTGTTCTCTCATCGAATGCTGCGATTGCATTGAGCATATCCTTTTGTGTAAGCTCGGTCCTCTCTGTTATAAGTGCAGTGAGCACTCCTTCCCGGATGACCATGCGCAGATCCGAACCACTATAGCCATGCGTCAGAGCTGCCATTTCCGTTGTATCAAAGTCTCCTTTGATCTCTTTTGTAACAATGTCAAGTATCTTCTTGCGCATGTCCACATCAGGCAACGGGAATTTCATAATATCATCAAAACGTCTCCATGCAGCAGAATCAAGCATCTTTGGGTGGTTTGTCGCAGCCAGAAGAAGCACACCGTCCGTTGTAAGGCTAATATCATCAATGGCCTTAAGCAAGGTGTTCACAGCTCTTTTTAGGGCTGCATGCTCATCAGACGAGCGTGTCTTTGCGACAAAATCAAACTCGTCAATAAAAAGTATGCATGGACTTAGTTTTTTGGCAAGTGAGAAAACCCTGTCTATATTTTTTGCAGTCTCTCCCAGATACTGGTCTGTTATCATTGAGAGCCTGACCTCTACAAAAGGACTTGCAAGGTGTTCTGACATTGCTTTTGCAAGTGACGTTTTGCCTGTTCCGGGAGGACCGACCATTAGTATCTTACCGACGTCATAAAGACCAATATGCTTGAGATAGTCTCTGTATTGTATTGCCTTGACTATCTTCTTTGTTTCTTCTTTCTGTTCATCTGTAAGCACAAAGTCTTTCATTGTCTGGCGTATGTCCTCCGGTGCGCTGATATGTACCAGTTTTAGCATATCAGGTCCGCCTTCCTCTTTTTCAATATCTGCTATCAGAGACTCTATCCATTCCCTGTCAACTTCTTTTGGTCTGACCTTTGATTTTGCACTGCTATAGTCTGCACCATGGGTTTTATTTTTCTCATAATAAAAAGCAAGAACCGGATTCTGTGATATTCTTTCCCGTTTTTCATCTTTTTTCTGGAACCATTCTGCTCCAACTTCAAGAGCGGTTATCTTTACGGAAAATTCCATGTCATCGATTTTGACAAAAGGAACTGGTACTGATCTGTTATTTATATTGTCAACATCAAATATCTTTTCAATATCAGCAACACTAACCCTAATAGGTTTTGGAACTGTTTTGTGGTCCTTGCTCCAGTAATATTTACGTATATTCTTGGGCAGATCACTCACATCCATTTCGGGATATTTGTTATATATTTGTGCTGTAAGCAGCAGTTCCACAATATCGAGGGTTATATCGGACATATTCATACCTGATTGAATTATTTATTAATTGGAAGTTAACTATTCAGACATTACTTATTATACATCTTTTTAGATATATTTTTTGTATACTCTTGCTAAATATATTATGTTTATATTATTATATTCACCTTTATCTTTTCTGTTTTTGAAGAACAGACCAGCTTATATAAGTCTGATAAGATCTTTTGAAGGCGAGTATATCTCTCCTGCCTGCATCATTTTTTTAATAAGATCATCAAACCTGTCTTCATCAACGTCACTGGCTACGACCATTTTTTTCAGGTCAGCATAAAGCATCTGCTTCTTATTGGATTGGAGTACTTCAAGTATTATATCGTCCGCTTTTTTATTTTTCTGATATTTTCTCTTGTCAATAAAACATGCAGCCTTCTCATCAATCTCCTCACCAAATGTCTGATACTCATTTTTGAAGCCACTCTCATTTTCAGGCTGTATGCTGTATGTTCCACTCTCTGTTATACTGGCCTGTACCTGCGTCCTGAAGGATATTGCTTCGTTAAGGTCTTCTGATGAAAAGAAGATGCGCAGCTTCCTTACCATTAGTGTCGCGTTGCACCTCTGGCAGCGAGTGGTCTTTGAACTTTCAAGTTCAATGATCTGTGCATTCTTCCTGCACTTTGTACATATAATTACCCCGTATAACATCGGCAGCTTTTTGGTGTGTATCCTATAAATAGTAAGCCTCACAGAGAAGGAAACAAAAAAGTAAATTCAATGGTACAATGATAAGAAGAGCATTAGTTTCTGATATTCCTGAAATTATTGAGATAGAGAATTCTTCCTTTGCTGTTCCCTGGCCGGATTTTCTTTTCAAGGCCCACCTTAATAATCCGGGTTTTGTTGTTTACGAGCAAGACAAGGTACTTGCTTATGCAATAGTTGCTTCATCAGAAGATAAAAGAAAGGCTCATTTGCAGAGTATTGCAGTTCACAAGGAATACTTGCGGCAGGGAATTGCCAGCAAAATGCTTGAATGGTGCATTGATCTTGTGAAGCTTTATGGTTTTAATAAAATGATGCTTGAAGTGAGAGAATCTAATGTTGGTGCTCAGCTTTTCTATTCAAATAATGGCTTTCTGGTTGAGGAAAAAATAGATAGCTACTATATTGATGAAAATGCCATTGTAATGGGCAGGGAGTTCTGATCTATTTACCAAATCTTCTCTGACGCTTTTGAAAATCCCTTATTATCCTGATTATATCCAGTTTTCTTACGTTGTACCAGTTGACATCAGTGAAGTAAAATTCAGAATAGACTGTTTGCCATATCAAAAAATCAGATAGGTGCTTTCCTCCTGAACGAATGAATATGTCTGGTTCGTGTTTCATCACCAGATGAAATTCTATATCTTCTTCGCTTATTTCTGAGGCTTTTATCTTCCCTTCTTTTACGTCTTTCAGAACGGAAATGACTGCATTTGTAACTTCCCTGCGCCCTCCAAAACCAACTGAAACAAAGACCTGAAATCCTTTTCCTTCTCTTTTTGAGCAGCTTTCTCCACTTTCTTCGTATATCTCGTATCCCATATCTTTGGGTAGTTTCAAAAGGATATCATTGAGTTTTGCAGCTAATTTTCCAATCATTTCAGATTTGAGCTTTTCCTCGGTGTCCAGTACATCGATATAGATACTGGTCCTCTTTATTCCAAACTGTTTGCACCAGAGGATATAATCTTTTATTTTTCTGAAACCACCTTTTTCCAGCAGGTCGGTTTCAGAAAGTGCAAGAGAAACATGCTCTGGACTGGGATGCTTTGCGACCTGCTGTAGCAAACACTTCTCATAGATGGAAGTTACCAAGCTCATGCTTATCCTGATACTTTATTTTGTTTTTATTTTGCAGTGGAAACTATCTTCACAACATCCCCGTCGTTGAGTTCGTGCTTTTCTCCAAGTCGCATTTTTGTTCTTCCATCCACAGCATAGAGGAATCCTTCACCGATATCTGAATGGATCTTGTAGGCAAGATCATGGGCATTTGAGCCTTTTTTCATGAGGAATGCATCAGGTAGCATCCTTCCATTCTTATCGGCCCATTTTCCTTCATCTTCTACAGGATATACGATTATAAGGTCAAGAAGCTCAAAAACAGATTTGTTGATACATTTTTGTATACCTGTACCCCCCATTTTCTGTATGAGGGTGCGAACATTTTCAAGTCCTTTTTTCTGGGCTGCGTTGAGTTCTTCAGACTGGATGCTAAAGTCATTGTCTCCTGGCTCATATTTTATGGCCAAACTCTTGGCCGCTGACCTTAGGGCAAGCTCTGCCGCTGCACTTGTGGCTACTACCATCTGGTCAAGAGCCTGTAGTTTAGCTACATTCTCAGCTGGTGCAATATCTGTTTTGTTGGCGGCGATTATCATTGGCTTGCTCAGAATGCGGACTGCATCACAGAAACTGATTATGTCTTCATCGGTCCATTTGGTAAGGTGGTTCCTGTCCAGTTTGCATTGGTTAAGCGCGGCATTGACCTGTGGCTCATCCACTCCTGCCCCGGCAAGCTGGTCTGCGAGTATGTGCTCTATTGAGAGTCCTTCAGCCTGTATCTTGCGTGATAGTTTTGTCCAGTTTCTCTTGACTATGCTGTAAATCCACATGGTAAGTTCACGGTTGAGAAAATCAATATCACCAAGTGGGTCGTGGTCTCCTATATCAACTGGATTACCTTCTATATCAGTGCCACCGGAGGCATCGATCACGTGGATGATTGCCTGTGCCTGACGAAGATCATCAAGGAAGGTGTTACCAAGCCCACGTCCCATATGCGCATCAGGTACAAGGCCTGCAACGTCTATAAGCTCGATAGGAACGTAACGTATACCATCAGAGCAGTTGCCACAGCGCTTGTCACGGCTTACGCAGGGGCACTCTGCCCTTACGTATGTTACTCCTTTGTTTGCATTAATGGTTGTAAATGGATAATTTGCTATCTCCACGTCTGCCAGCGTTGCAGCCTTGAAAAATGTGGATTTCCCTGCATTGGGTTTCCCTGCAATTCCTATTGTCATCGACATGATTAGTAATCACTTTTGAAGGATTTAACTGTTATTGATTGCAAGCTCTGAACAGCTATTCTCCAAAGCTCATTTTCTCCATTCCATTGATAATCTTTATATTGGATTAATACGTTGGAGGAGACACATAGCGTCTCGGTAGGGTAGAGGATATCCTTGGGGCTTGCGGAGCCTTAGACCCGAGTTCGATTCTCGGTCGGGACGTACATTTTTTTATTTTTCTAACTTTTTGATCGCTTGTGAAGAACATTTTTAAGTATAGCTCTGCTCCAGTTGTTCTGCTAAATCTATTATAATAGCATTTCCAATAGTTTCAGACTGAATCTTTGCACTGGCTATTATAGAAATGACACTTGAAATCAAATCTTCCTTATTGTTTGTATATTCGAAAATAGGTTCCCCTGTTTCATCGGAATACATGGCCATTATGTAATCTTTTCCTTCATATTCAATGGCATATAGTTGAATTATTTGATCGACGTTTATGTATGAACCATTCAGCGTTGCAATGTAGACAGTATACATTTGAATCTCCCCATTAATTATTATGTTCTATACTAATCCATAAAGTCTATTAATGGTTCTGATTAGAATCACATCTATGTTTCAAGTGTAACTTCTAACATTTATAGCACCAATTTTTTCCGATTATACAAATCAGTAGGAAATTATTTTCCATTGGGTTTGCATGCTTGCTGTAAATTCGAGATTGATATAAGTAAAAATGGATTTTTTGGAATATTGTTGGAAGTTTTTCTTTAATTGGCGGTCTAGGCTGTAAGAAGTGAATAAGCCTCGAGTGGGATATCAAGGCCAAGATAAACAAAAAATAGGACCTATAACCCTTTCAAAGCCAAAATTGTTTGTTTTTGCATTGTACTCACTGAAATACATAAATATGCCTATAAATATTTAATTGATTAGTCTAAAGTGCATTTTCGCACCTTCCTTTATTATTGGCTTCTAGGTAAGGAGACCCTGACAAAGGAGAACTGGCCAGCTCTCAAAAGCCAATGGCAGATCATAATGTCTGAATACCTGGAACTTTCAATCGGTCCAGATAGATTTTATTCATAGGTGTTTTACTCCTATCTAATGTGAACGGTTAGTATGCTTCCCGATGACTGGACCGCAGGAGTACCAAATACTCAACGATATAAATATTTGGGTAATTCTGTTTCCCCTCCGTTTGTTCAGGTCATCGTTGAAAGAAAGATACTATCCCAATCCTGTATTAATTCAGTTATTGATAGAATTGTATATTCATATGCAAAAACTATATATTACATAAAATATTTAAAAGACGTAATGGAATCGAAAATCAGATACTATTTTGGATCGATGGTATTTCTGTCTGGCCTCGTTTTATCAATAGGCGCAATTGGATTTGCTATAATGGTTCATCTCAACAGAACATCTGATCCTTCGGAAATAATAACCACTTATGGTTTTCTGGGCACTGGCCTTTCTTTTACATTATTGGGAATTAACCTAATGATAAGTCAGCGCAGACCTTACGGTCTTTATAGTAATTTGGTTATGATATTCGGGTTCTTGTCTTCAATTTGCGGTGTCGTTTTTTTTGCAACGATTTATTCAAATAATTGGGTATATCCAAATGTTAGCTATGTAGCTTTCGTGTATGCTTCAGGTATCTGTCTCCTTTCAGGAAATGTCTTTGGAAATGCAGTTGTAAAGCTTATAGAAGAACGTTCCAGATTGTTGCTTGAAACAGATACAATCAATCAGTATTCTATAGAGGATATTGAAAAAGAAGTCGAAAAGACTTTAAACGAATCTTTATCTAATGATAGTGGTTTTTCTGCATTTAGTCTGGACATGAAGGAGGATATATCGTCTTTTGTTCTGGGAAAAGCTTTGAAGGAATCGCCACAGAACAAAATTGAAGTAAAAGATAGTATCAGGGAAGTCGAATGTCTACAAAATACTATTAGTGGAAAGATCAAAGTGACTGATTCTGGTATTGATCTGACAAGCAAAATGCTAAGCGCAACAATGAAACAAAGTGTGTTAGAACAAAATAAAAGTTTATCTGATAAACTTAAAACTAAATTTAATTCAATTAGGAGATAAAATATGGCAAAAGGACTTGATGTTGGAACTATGAATATAATAAGTGCAGAGAAAGGAAAAGGAGATTCCATTTCATTTTCACAGCAAAGAAATGCATTTTTGGAAATGGAAGCTGGAGACTTGGCACAAAACATGCTGGACAGTGCCAAGATACTATATACTCAAAAAGGTAACATGATCAATGTACTTGGCGAAGATGCTTTTAAATTTTCAAATGTATTCAACAAATCAATTAGAAGACCAATGAAACAAGGAATTATCAGTCCCGACGAAAAAGAATCCATTCCAATGATCAAACTGATTATTGAAAGGGTTTTAGGTAAACCTGAAAAAGAAGGAGAGATTGTATATATTTCTGTTCCTGCAAGTCCGGTTGATAGCAAAATTAATGTATTGTATCATAGCAAAACCATTGAAGCTCTGGCAAAAAGACTTGGTTATCAGACAAGTTTGATTGATGAAGGCCTAGCGGTTGTTTTTTCGGAACTCGGAGACTTCAATTTCACAGGGATTGGCATTAGTGTGGGAGCAGGCATGACAAATATAACAGTTGCTTATCTTGCAACTCCTATAGTGTCATTTAGCATTGCAAGGGGTGGAGATTGGATTGATGAACAGGTATCCAGTGCCACCGGTGTAGCAAATGAGAGAATAACTGCAATAAAAGAAAGTGATTTTTCATTTGACTCGAACTATGAGATTGGAAGTGTCCAAGGTGCACTTGCTCTTTACTATGATGCTTTGATAACTTACATCATTGCAAACCTGAAAAGCAAACTCTCAGAAGTTGCCCCACCAGATGCTGAATTTCCTATCGCAGTCGCAGGCGGCAGCAGCCGGGCGAAAGGATTCATGGAGGTATTTGAAAAGAGAATATCTGAAGCCAACCTCCCAATAAATATCTCTACAGTAAAGAAGAACAGATACGTTTTGTCAGATTCTAAGGATCCCATCTATTCCATCGCAAGGGGGAGTCTGATTGCAGCTCTGACGAAAGAGGATGCTGAGTTTGTTGAAACCGTAGAAGATAAACTTGAAAAGGAGAAGCCTGTAAAGGTAGCTTCTGTTTGATTTTCCTTTTTTTAATTATGCGCAAAAATCCTTCTGTATTTTGGTTGAGTCATGTTGATATTTCGACAAATTCATTCAAAATATAGAAGTGCTTTATTGAAACATCGGCTTTTTAGATATTTTCTACATGCTTAAAAAATGTAGCTATGTCCATACGAAGTTTAGTTGTTCTAAATAAATATTTATTAACACAGATGTAGGGTCATATATGCGTACATTAGCGCTAATCTGTGGTTCAAAAATTGCAGATCATTAAGATCTCTACAGAGCCTAAATATTGTAATCAATAATCATATACTTGTTCAAAATAAAACAAGGGTCACAAATCAACCGGCTGCATATTATTCATCAGTTCTTATTTTCCACTCTTTCCTTTATTATGGGTAAATGGAAATCCAACAAAATCCATTCATATAACTATGCGAGCTGTTCATTTTGTACAACTTATGTTCTTCGGGGAACATGTTTAACTCCAGAGTTTTTTCCGAAATTCTGCTGGATGCATGGGGTTGTATTGTAACCTTATTTTTTGCAGAATATCTGACCCTAAAAAATCCATCCTTGATTACACTCATTTAAATACAATTTTTCCCATTATACTATTATGACCAATCCAGACATTGCTACGTACATCAAAGAAGCCGATATTATTGAAAAGATGTATATGGAGCTGCTGGGAGGTACCACTCAAAAAAGGATGAAACATATTGACGATGATTCTACGGGATTGCCGAATGTAGAATACAGGATATGCGAGATAAATTCAAAGAACGAGGTTCTGCAACGTGCTCTTTTGCAGAGGTATGAAGATTGGTATGAAAGCTGCCGGGAGCTTGTTCAGGAATACGTAGGTGCGCTCAGGATATCAAAACATGAAGAACTTGCAGAACTGCACCAAAATATAGTAAGCCTCATCGATTTGAAAGACCCTGTCGGCAACTCCCACGAGAAAAAACATCTAAGAAAAGTGTTCATCGCCTGTTTTGATGCTCAGCTCAGTATACTCCACTCAGTAGGACCACGTATCGCTTTAGCAAGGAATAATCGTGAGAGAATGGTTACGGCAGAGCTGGTGAATTCTGAACTGGGGGAGGCAGAAAGACTGTATGAACAAGGGTCATTTCGTCAGGCTGGAATCATTGTCGGAAATGCTCTTGAAAGATACCTGATGATCTTATGTGAAGTGAATGGGGTCGAACTGAAGCCTGAGGACACGATGCTGACAAAGACTAAAAAACTTCGTGAGTCAAAGAAGGCTTATGAATTTGATGTGGGTATTTTGGGAGCAATAGAGCATCTTGTGGCATTAAGTACTAAATGTGGCGATCTTGATGGGGAGTTTCTGGAAGAAGATATAAGGGAATTGATTGACCAAACGAGGCAAATGATTGTTTTGAGTTTTTGTTGAATTAAGTAATAGATTGCCTCTGTCCTCTATATCCTATCTATATATTTCCCAACATTTCACATTCAATTATATTATATGTTTTTGAACAATATAACGCAGTATATTATTAACATTATATCTTTAAAATACTATAAAATTATACGGGAAGATTTAATAGTTACTTATGTTGATATGTTCCATCGTAGTAGTAATCCAATTTGGTGGTACCCAAATATGAGAGCTGATTTGCAAAAAAGGATCTGCCAGGAATCCCTTTTTTGGTTTGGTTTATTCGATTATTCAGGTGTTGAAGCGAGCTAAAGATGACTTTTTTAAAAGATATTATACCTGTATTGCTCCTTTATGTTTTAGGAGATACTATCACAACAGTTTATGCATTGCAAACAGGTTATTTTTATGAAGGCAACCCTATTCTTTTTAGAATATTCGAGACATATGGTTACATTTCTCTGATTCCTCTCAAAATAGCCTTCATGTTCCTCTTATATCATGTATACAGGAACGCAAACAGATATTACTGGAACATCACAAGATATTCTGTATCATTTATTGGTCTTCTTGCAACTCTCAGCAACACGCTGGCAGTTATTCATGTTTAAAGAACAAGAATCATATACAGCAATTCAGATTCTGTGCCGTTTTGTTTTGTATTCAAAAAACACACTCTTGGTCCAAGAGAATGATAAGATCATTAAGTGAAGGCGTCAGATACTATTTGAACAGGCGGATAAGACATTTGACTTTCCTGGTCTTCTCTTTTTATCTCAATTTTTGATTTTCAATATTATCTCTTTTAAACCAGTATCGGAAAGATACTTTGTTAACACTGTTAAATCGCTATCTTTTGACAGTATTACACAATACTTAAATATGTACAAAATTCACACTTATTATAGTACATACATTAGATGAATTTGACTTTATTTGATTTATATACCGGGGTTGAAACATGAAACACAATTTTTACGTTGGGTTTTTTTGTTTGCTTGCTTGCTTGATAGCTTTGTCCTTTTCCTCTTCTGCTGCGTATCTGAACCATTCGTTCCTTACCGGCCCATACGAGGAAGGACCGGATGTGACT
Organism: Methanolobus sp.; assembly: GCA_034008115.1. GTDB lineage: Archaea > Halobacteriota > Methanosarcinia > Methanosarcinales > Methanosarcinaceae > Methanolobus. The sequence continues at coordinate 1,656 of JAVEPM010000004.1, read as the reverse complement.
GCAGATTGTATTTCATGTCACTCCCAGCAGGCAGCAGACATGCTGAACTCGACTCACTGGCTCTGGACAACATGTTCAGAGTGTGGATGTGAGGAACAATCACATGAAGGATTAGGCAAGCGCACAGTGATTAATAATTTCTGTGTCGCCATAGGTTCAAATGAACCGCGATGCACTTCCTGTCACACAGGTTATGGCTGGGAGGATAAGACATTTGACTTCACCAATGCATCGAACATAGACTGTGTGGTCTGTCACGAGACAACAGGCACATACAAGAAAACACCTACAGGTGCAGGAGCAGTTGATAAGTCTGTTGATCTTGTAGCTGTAGCTCAGAGTACTGGAAGCCCGTCGCGTGAAACATGCGGAGGTAACTGTCATTTCTATGGTGGTGGTGGTGACAACGTAAAGCATGGTGACATGTCTTCTGCACTACTTGAACCTTCAAGGGAGCTTGATGTTCACATGGGTGGTATGGATTTTGACTGCCAGAACTGTCACAAGACAACTGCACATAATGTAGCAGGTCGCTTTGCTGGTATTCCAGGATCAGAATGTAGAGTTATGTGTTCTGATTGTCACGGAGACACGCCGCACCAGGGCGATTTCAAAGACCGTCTTGATGGTCACTCCGATTCCATTGCCTGTCAGACCTGTCACGTACCTGCGTTTGCCCGAGAAGTGCCAACAAAGATGTACTGGGACTGGTCTAAAGCAGGGCAGGATCTTGATACGGTACCTGTAGACGAATACGGAAAAGCCACTTACAACATGATGAAGGGTGAATTTATCTGGGGAATGAATGTAACCCCAACATATGCCTGGTTCAATGGCAGTTTTGAGAAGTATTACCTTGGGGATGAAGTTAAGCCCGAGGAGGTGACCGTTCTCACTGCTCCACTTGGTGAAAGGTATGATGCGGATTCCAAGATATATCCATTCAAGATCCATCTTGCAAAACAGATTAGTGATGCACAGTACAATTACCTTATAATCCCTGACCTGTTTGGGGGAGAGGATGCCTATTGGGTCTCATATGATTGGGACAGGGCGTCCAGGGCAGGTATGGATTATGTAGATATGCCCTACAGTGGTCAGTATGAATTCGTGGAAACTTCACTGTATGAAAGCATAAACCATGAAGTAGCACCGAAAGAAGGTGCTCTCCAATGTAAAGATTGCCACCTTGATGAAGGGGTCATGGACTTTGCAGCATTGGGTTACGAAGGTGACCCAATGATCGTAGGTGAGAGAGCGATCAGTGGCGACGAGCTCAAAGAAATCGAATCAATGGACACCACTTCTGAAGATGCCGGATCACAGGCCGCAGAATCAAGTCCCGGATTTGAACTGATGCTGGGATTATTCGGTCTCTTTGCTGCTGTGATGTTCGGTAAACGCAAATAAATTCAGTTTGGTGTGAATAGTCACACCAAATATCTATTTTTTATTTTGTTTTACAGTAACTATTCAGCCTGATAAAAACGCTATCAACATCAATCTTGACAAAAAGTTGAAATGTAAATTTCATTAGGAAAATTTATTTTGATTGTTACTATTGATTGCTTTTTTGATTCTTAGATTATTAGTGAGCAGATATCTCCATTTCGATGAAATCAGTACCAATAGGCAGATTGTGCTAGGCTGAATAGT
>JAVEPM010000248.1:0-2919 GCA_034008115.1 Methanolobus sp. | reverse complement strand
AAGGGACATTTTGTTTCATATCACCAAGGAGAATATCCAATTCCCTCTCAAGCGTGTTCAGTGTCTCTTTCCATTGTGCTTCTTCTTTGTCAACAGGTTCAATCAACCTTTTCTCACGTGGGTGATAGTTCCGTCTCCATTGAATGATATCATTCAACAGAAATTCTACCATTTTACGAAATTCCAACTGGTTTTCGCTGTATGGGCCAAGAAACAATGCTTTGGGATCTGTTGACATATTTTATTATTTTATAACAAGTTTGGTCAATTCTAATATATTGCCAATCAAAACATCTTTATTAATAGGTAACTGGAGAATTCGGTATTTATTTGCATCCATCAATATACAGGCTGGATTTCCGGGGTTGAACAGATGTTTGTATTTGTCGTAATCAACCAATGGATGGAACCAGCTAAGAAAAACAATTTTCTTTTTGGGGAATTTTGTAATCATCTTCATCATCGCGCTCATTTCCAAGATGTCCTCTTTATCATTATATGCAAAAGAAATAATAATGTCTGAATCGTCTTCTCTCACGGTAAGTTGACCAATTTCCCCATTTTCAACTATGATGTTCTTGAGAGAATCATATAGAGGATTAAACACATCAGAAATAAATATATTCGGTCTATTTGACATTTGTCCTTGTTCAAATTAGAATTGTACAATCGTTACAGTTATTCGAACACCTCTATCTCCATTATTTTTTTTCTTACATTATTTAAAATAGGATGAACCTCTAAAGAAGTCATTTGCTTATAAACAACCTTACGACCATTAGACACTTCTTCGTTAATTGTTTTTGATCCTTGATAAGGGCGACTTTTTTTAATAGTATGCTGACCTCCACAGACATGCCTTCCAACGTCCCAGGCACATTTCTTATCATCAGTTATAAATAAAACTTCCTCCCCTGTGCTTATTAAATTCGGAATAGATTTTACAAATATTTCATCAGCATGAATCTTGTGATTAAACTCTTTAATTTCATCATTATCAAACAAAACACCCCAATTCTCATCTTTAGCCCTCAGTTTTTGTCTAAAGGCATAAAGATCACTTGTGTTAAAATCAATTATTTTTTTATAATTCCAAAAGTAGATCTTGCTTATAATATATCGAGAAAAGTCAATCTTTAAATTTTTCTTTTGATCATCAGTTCTTCGCATCTTACTGAACCTTAACAATTCAAGAAAAACTTCATCATTAAAATGAAACCTAGGTCCATTTACCAGCTTATTACATATAAGCATCAAAACAAAGATATTACATATTTTTATTGGTCTCTGTGAAGTTTCCGCATTTACTTTACCGCTGTAATCAAGAACTGAGAAGAAAAAATTTGAGTCCGGAATGATATAGCCATACTTATTGAAAAACAGAACTTCGTCACTTTTCTTCAACCATTTGTCATTAATGTTTTGAATACGTTTTTCTATTTCTTCCAATAGTTTGTCTGTTTTATAATTCAATTTCGCTTCATAGGAATCAAAATGCTTACATGATTCATAAATAGCTTTAACCAGTCTAAAATAATTTTTTAAAGAATAATTGATGCCTTGGTATTCATCAATTCCTTCCTTGGTCCAAAGCGTTTCACAACCTGAGCGCAATGCCACTCTCAGATTTTCAACTTTATTAGACGCTGTAAACATGATAACAGGCAATGAAACATATTTGTTTTTAATCTCCTCCGCAACAATAGCACCGGTATATTGTTCTCCGAAATTGAGAAGTTCATCGTTCGGTCTCAACCGTAAATCTAACAATACACAATCAGGATTAAAATTTCGAATTTGATCTAAAACACAAGCAATAAGGGATTGGTTGTCTGCCGGAATATAAGAATAAGCCAGAAAGTGACTATTATCAAGATTTAATACTTCTTGTAGTGTCTCAGACCAACGATTATTTGCCTGGTCATCAATATATAGTATCTTTTTTGTGTGAATGTAATTTCTATATTTTTGTATACTGGATTGTATTTGATTTAACAGGTTGGGGTCTATAGCATCTTCAGTTTGTCCTGAAGCATATATAAATTTAGCAATTAATTCTTCTTTACTGTCAATTCTCTCAACGGGAACAACTGTTTTCTTCAGCACAAATTCAGAAGCTATTTTTAATCTGCCAACTCCCCATTGATTGGCAAATTTGTGGCGGAATACTTCCATATTAAAGCCAGCGGCAAGATGTTTGCGAATACGCGAAAGGTCATTGACCTCGTCAACAACAATACTTTTAATTTTATTCAGGTTAAATGGCAGGCGTAAGTAATAGCACCCTTCCGAGTGTATTATTAAATGTTCTGGATGTCTATGTAGTATTGAAGCTGTGGTTTGGAAACCATAAAATATAACAGGATTTACTAAATAATATTTACATCTAAGCCAGATTAAGATATCAATACCCGAAGATATATCGCGAACAAAAGAATCGTACAAACCTTCAACATTTATCAAGAGGACTGTTGTACTTTCAATATTAGTTACCCACTCGATCCTTTTTTTTTGATTATCTAGTTCTTTGATTGTAAATATATCGTTCGAACCAGTACATATTTCATCTGCAATAATCGATGCTGATTTTCCTTTTGAGTCAATAATATGACATTCTCCAAGCTTATTTTTCAGTTGCTCCGAGAAATCTGTTTTATCCGTGATAATTATATAACTGGCCATAATTAGTAATCCTTGGAGAGGAAAGATGTTCTAAGTGTTATCAACGCAGATCTGTATTTGTTGTCAAAAGGATCAGGATCTTTAATATGTTTTACTTCATTTATAAAATTGTAATAAGCAGTATTTTCTTCTTCGTTCAATTTATTAATATCTTCGTCCGTAATCGAGTTAATGGTTTCAGGTGAAAGACATTCATGCAGGATGTTGAGTTTGGCTGCCAATTTATTGTCTTCTATA
>JAVEPM010000249.1:0-2919 GCA_034008115.1 Methanolobus sp. | reverse complement strand
TGGTCACGGTGTTGTAGTTGGATATGATATGTATAACAAATTCAAAATCACGCCTTATCACGATGGTAAGATAGTGATTTATACCAACCGTATCCGAAAAGGCACCCAAACTGTCGGAAAACATCATTTTATATATTTAAATATAAAGAACTTCGATAAGCGCACTTGCAATGTCATTTATCTTTTGGAATTAATTGAGCATAGAGCATCAATAATTGATTTAGACTTCGTTCAATGGGATTCAGTAATTAATTCATTATTAGCTGATTTCAATGCATTCTTTTATGATGAAGTCTTAATGGCAAAAGAATTTAAGTACGCAACCATATGTACTTTATGCGACCGAATCCAATATTTAGGTCGTGAAAGTGCTTTATTTATGAACATGTACTTATTCCATTGGGGCGAAAAAGGTGTTAAAGACGAACACCGTTACATCGAAGTTACTCCTGACATTTTTAAAAAAGGCTAAACTCGACTTTCCCAACTTAGTGTGTATCACTTTTAAGAAATTAGAGGGGATGGACACTATTTTGGCATAACAGGTGGGACTCGGAAGAGCCCGTTTTTTATTTATTTGTCCACTTTTAAATTGGAAATGTCGAATTTTGTAGTAAAAAAATTTATTAACAAACGACTCAATTTAGTACTACCAATGAAAATAGTAGTTGTAAAAATGCACTTAAAAATGTACCATGTAGTTGAGGTGATGGTATGAATAACTCCAAAAATGAGCGTTTTAAACGCATAGCTTCCGCAAGAACAAATAAGATTCTTGACCAAATTAGATTGCTCGGCAATTGCTCTAATAAGAATAATTATTCGTATACTGAAGAAGAGGTCAAAAAGATTTTTGCTGCAGTCGAACAAGAATTGAAGACGGCGAAGGCAAGATTTAACAGCAGTAAAGAGAAAGGAAAATTCGAATTATGACATTTAAAGAAACAATTAATGCAATAGAAAAAATCGAATATTTCAAATACGCAAGTGTAAGTAGTAATGAAAAGTTATGCATATATGCTGCGTATTACCTTGAGCAAAGAAAAGTTCCTCTTTCTTTTAATTACCTTTGCATCGCTACTTTTAAATTGTTCCCTGATAAATTTTGTGTTGATGAAGAATTCCCTGAATTTCCATCCGTAGATAGACTAAATAGAACAGTTTTGCATTGTGTGAAACCTTCAAACCCTAACAATCGTTTGTTGATTGGTGATGTTAGGTTAGGGTATCAATTGACTCAAGTTGGCATTGTTACAGCAAAACAGGTTGAAGCTATGATTAATGGTACTGAAGTTACAAATATCTCTGCACCTTTAGTGGACAAACATAAAAAAGGTGCCCTCAATGAATATGTAAAATTCAAAAAATCTGAATACTATCAAATTTATGAGACAAAGAAAGAGATTAATCTCTTTTATCTCTGGGATTTCTTTGGTACTTTCCCATATTCTGAAATTAACAGAATTGTCACATCATTAAATGATATTAAACCATATGCAAATGAAAATAAGGACGAAGTTTGTTTGGAATTAATAAATGAAACAATCATGAGGATTAAATAATGGAAAGAATTGTTAACGATGAAAGAAAAGCCGATAGAGATGTACGAAAATCTCTTGGAAATGACATCTGCCGTTTTTTAGCCGAAATAATTACCAATTCAGACGATAGTTATAGAAAACTTGAAACTGAATCCAAAGATCCTGAATACATTGCTTCCAACAAACCAATTTATATTGATATATCGAAGCCAAAATTAAAGGACTACTATGTTGTAACAATTATTGATAATGCCGAGGGCATGGACAAGGATAGATTATATAAAGTCTTTAAAAAATATGGCGAAGACACAGCTGGGGGCGAAGCAACTGGATCAAGAGGTCTATATGGTCAAGGTGCTACTGATGTAATGAAAGCGGCTGTGTTTGATAATAACAAACTTGCAAGTGTTAAAAGCATAAAAAACGGCAAACTATACGAAGTAGTTTTCCAATTAGACGAAAACAAGGAATTGGAATTCGAAGCACGTGAAAGTGCAATCAGTGCTAGAGATTTGGCCAATTTTAGAGTTAAATATCGCATTCCTGAAAATGGTACCATCGTTATGTTTGGCGTTCCTGATTATGTCAAAATGCCTTCTAAAAAAGATTCACTTCGAGAAAGAATCGAAAAATTCTATATGTTCAGGTTTTTGCTAGATCCAGCCAAAAATCGTGATGTTTTATTGACATATAAACCTGAAGACTTAGTAGATTATAAGCTTTCTTCCCAAGAATACTTATTTAGCGACGACAATCTTCTCGATAGTAAAGAATTTGAATTTAACAACGAAGACATTGTTGTTAGATGCAAAATTGATTTCTATAGAAATGCCGATAAAGAATCCAATGGAATTAAATTCTTGGTTGTTGACGAAAAGAACAATGTCTATGACAACACTATGTTCGGTTTAGAAAACGACCAACAAGCAGCTACATTAAGTGGATTATTAACAATCCATGGATTCTATAACATTTGTAAAACACGATTAAATCGTAAGGAAAACAAAGAAGCCATTGTATTAGATAACCGAACAGGTTTTGACACAAAAGGATCATTCTATATTGATTTAGTCAAAGTTCTTTACCAAATTTTACGTGAGGCCATCAATCAGCACGGTGAAAACAAACGCGAGATTACATTAACAAAAAACAAGAAATTTAGTGATGCGTTATCGAAATTAAATAAATATTTAAGAGAATCTCTTGATATCGATGGACATTTTGGTGGCTTAAGAGGTGTAACAGCACCACAAGAAGGAATCAGGTTCCAAAGACCTGCAATTACAACGACTGCAGGAAAGGGATATGGATTGAAGTTACTAATTAATTCAGACCTTATTAAAGAGAATGATGAAATCACTATAGAATGTGATACCTT
>JAVEPM010000247.1:0-2929 GCA_034008115.1 Methanolobus sp. | reverse complement strand
GAAGCAACTTCTATTTGTCTCATATAAAACAGACCATTTCTGGTGTATCCATCAGATCATAAAGCTCGCTCAAAGCCTGTTAAAACAAGAGCATTCAACCGAAGTTTATAGAGTTATTGTATTCTATGTTGATCAATACTGCGACCAAGAGATCGATTCATGGGAAAAGAGATATTATGGGAATTCCCCGTTAACTGCAGCGATCAATTCAACCATTGGTACTGCTATATGGGCATTATTGGATTGTGCGGACTATCCTGAATTCATCGACGATGTGTTTGAAGTGTTTGAACGAAATGTAAGCAAATTCTCAATTGCTTCAAGAGTATGTTTGTTACATAACATGAATGGCCTGATAAGAGCAGACAAAGCAAGAGCTTTCAAGTTATTGAAGTTAACACTTGTTGATAAGAGTACGATTGTAATCGAAGGGGCTATTCGGGTCTTCTATTATCTGATGACAGAATATGACGAATTTGTTTCTGAGAATATGTCTTACCTGATACAGAGTGATCAGATTCATGATGATTCCTCTTTTGATTTGATTGGCAGGTTGTGCGTTTCAGCTAATGTGTGGAGGCTACATTATTGCAGAAAATTGTTACAAACATGGATAGCAATTTCTGGTAGAACAAGAGAGAGTGTCATTCCTGATTTAGTTGGGCTATTGGGTCATGACAACAAGGAGTATTCCGATATAGCAGCTTCCTGTTTGAGACAAATACTTGAATATAAAGATAATGGCATCTCTCGGAAATTTGACGATGGATTTAGAAAAGTTACTGACAAGTGCATACAAAGACACAATGATTTTCTATTTGATTACATAAGCAAAGGATATGCAAGAAGTAACGCCTATCACCTTCTGAAGTACTTACTTAGAATGTCTTCATCTTATCCAGATTTGGTTTTCCGGCTTGTAGAAGATCACTCTTGGTTTGAAACCCCTGACTTATCTTTCAATTCAATAGAAGATGAGCTTGTAGATATTTATATAACAATATATAACTACACACAGGATAAGTGCATTAAGGATTCCACTATACGATTATTTGATGCAATACTACAGGACCCCAAATACAATCGTAGAACACGTGAAATCTTGAACTCATACGATTTAAGAGAGGTGGTAAGCAGATGAAGGTTTCGTATCGTCAAGACATTAAGAAAACAATAGCTACTTATTATCTTGAAAGTGAAGATTTCAATGGCATATCATTAATCACTCTTATGCTCAAGTATGCTAATCACACCCTACTATTAAAGAGGTTATCTGAACTGGTCACAACAGGACACATAGGAGTGCTGGACCTTGAAACGGACGAAAATCCCCATATATTGAGAATTGGGTTTGAGGATAAGGATACTCAGGTCAAAAAGATTTTTGGAGTTAACGGATACCATATCTGTATTTATCCGAAGAGGATGCTTCTCGAGCAATATATTGAACGAGCTAAATACACGTATGAACCATATCGGTTAGAGTTAGCCTTAGGCGAACCTCAGCTGTCCTATAGAGTGTTTGATCTTGCTGTTTTAGAAAACTATCGGAATGATCCTCGGTACTCGTATAAAAGCGATGATCTACATGGATCGATTCAGATTTGTTCAGAGACTTCGAATGCGACTCCGTTAGCAGAAAATGAGAAGATTTTTATAAGGACATTTGGGTTTGCTTATAATGAGAATTATGATCGAGTAGTAGCCGTATTTTTAAGATATTTAAGCAAGTTGTCCCCCGAGCATCAGATGATTTGGAAAGCTAAAGAGGTTAGCGGTGAGTATAAGCTCAATTATGATTACTACATGTCTTCAATAAATGGTCAATTCCCCACCAGACTGCCAATATTCCAGGCTATTTGCATGGAAATGTACATTGTTAACCAGATGACACAGGCGATACTGAATCGTCCTTTGTTTAGGATGGACTTCGGGAAGTATGGAGAGGATAGGCCTGAGAAACTTGCATACTTACTACGCCCGACATTAGACGAATTCAATACGTTTATTATACTGCTTAACAATGTGCTCGTAGATAACATTGATACAATAGCATTCGAGAGTTACTTAGACCTTTACGTAGTAGAACACAATAACGATGGCACGACCTCACGAGTACCTATTGGCGGGTTGAAACTACTTAACGAGTGGTTCAGGAAGTATTATAAGACCGAGCAATGGGAAGTGTGGGACAAATCTTATGCATCGCTAAAATTGATTCGGAAAACAAGACAGAAACCTGCTCACACAGTTCAAAGAAATGTCTATGATCAGGATTTTATTCATAAGCAGAGAGATTTGGTAGTTCAAGCATATGATGCCGTAAGGACAATCAGAATGATGCTCGAAAACCATCCTGATGCACGCCCACTTCAGAGCATAGTCAGTAAAGAACTCCGTAACGGCCTTGTATGGATTATGTGATATATGTTGAAGCAGAAACTCCTTGATAGAATTACAGGCCTAATAAAGTTGGGTTAATGAAGAAAACAGCGATAAGGGATAACATGCAAACCGAACATAAAGTCTACAACGCATCAGCTACCATTATGAAAGAGATACAGAATGAATCTGTTTCATTGGTTGTCACATCCCCTCCATATCCTATGATCGATATGTGGGATGATAGTTTTAAAACCCAGTCAGTAAGTATTGTCGTAGCAGATGAATCAAGAGTTGATAATACCTTCAATGATATGCATAGAATACTAAATGATGTATGGAAAGAAGCCTTCAGAGTTCTCAGCCCTGGTGGATTCCTGTGCATCAATATCGGAGACGCTACAAGAACAATAAACGGCTCTTTTAGGTTGTTCTCTAATCACTCGAGGATTCTACAGGATTGCTTGTCGATTGGATTTCACAATCTCCCGAATATCATCTGGCGTAAGCAAACAAATGCTCCCAATAAGTTCATGGGTTCTGGTAT
>JAVEPM010000246.1:0-2940 GCA_034008115.1 Methanolobus sp. | reverse complement strand
TAAAAGACCTTAGCAAGAAATCCAATTCATCGCTTTGCGTGGATTGGATGAATTGCATCTTTAGAAAAATATATTTGATTATTTTTGTTGTTTGTATATAATATATTGTTTTTTGCTATTAATTTTGTATATTTGCAATATGAAGCAAAGAAGATTAACACATAAAGAAAAAACAGAATTATTTACTAAATACGAGAGCGGTAAATACACGGGTGCGGATTTATCGAAAGAATATCCAATTTCCTTAACTGCAATAAATGGACTTTTGAGAAGGAATGGGTATAAAGCCAAATCGCAATCAGAGTTACAAAGGAAATATAATATTGATGAAACATTTTTTGATGTAATTGATACAGAAGAAAAGGCATATTTTTTAGGTATACTTTATGCTGATGGATGTAATGCAACAAATAGAAATGCAGTTATATTATCACTTAAAGAAGATGACAAAGAGATATTAGAAAAACTAAACAGTCTTTTACAACCTAAAAAACCTTTAGGACATACAAAATCTGGTCAAACTACTTTATTAATATCAAACAAACATATAAGTCAAAGGCTTATTGAATTAGGATGTCATAGAGCAAAAACATACACACTTGTTTTTCCATCCGAAAAGCAAGTTCCGAAACACTTAGTAAGACACTTTGTTCGTGGGTACTTCGATGGAGACGGTTGGGTAGGTAAAAAGTCTATTTGTGTTGTATCTACATTAGATTTTTGTAATTCATTAGCCGAAATACTAAAAGAACAGTTTAATATAAACTGTTACATAAGGGCAAGACATCCTGAAAGGAATAACAGTATCCGCATGTTAGAGCTGAATAATAAATCTGCAAGAACGTTTTTAAATTGGATTTACAAAGATTCTAATATTCACTTACAAAGAAAACACGATAGATATTTAAAACAAATAGAATATGAAAATTCATTAGCAGAAATTCGTATCTGTGGTGTAGACGGCTGTAATAAAAAGCATAGTAGTAATGGTTATTGTAGAAATCATTATTATGAATTTTGTGGAGGTAAGGAAAAAAGAAAACTTAAATATAAAAAGCATGGTAAATAATTTATTGGCAGCCAATAATATAAAGCGGTTTGCATTTGTAAAAAACAATACGGCAGGAATTGTCGGATTTCAAGCCTGTGGAGATAAAGGGTTGCCTTTGTCTGAGAAGCAGGAAGCCCAACCCATCGCCTTTGGCGTGGGTGGGTAGTTCACACTGTGATTAAAACTAATACTAATAACAATGTTATGACAACTGAAAGAATTAAGGAAATACAGGCTGAAACTGGATACCCAGACAGCGTAAGTGTGCAACAAGCAATACTTAAGGTGTGGAATGAATGTGAGCAAGAGATAGTAAAAAACTGCAATGCCCCCGCTGTTAGCAATTCGGCTTTTAAATGTGCCGACCCAGAGTTGCAGCCTGTTGAATGTGAAAAGTGGCGGGGATGCTTTGACTGCCCGTATTATCGGCAAAATGAACCGTAACGGCTGGTTTGTGATTGAAACAACCATATTGCCGACCTAAGAAAAATGGTACAATTAAACTAATCGAAATGGAAGCACAAGAGCAAGCAAATCAAATTTTTGCTAAATTCTGGGAGGAAGGATTATCTGACAGACAAGCGAAAGAGTGTGCATTAATTGCTGTGAATTATATTATTAATTCAAATCCCCATTCAAACCCATTAAACACAGACTTATTTTCGACTATGGAATATTGGGAATTGGTGAAAACACACATCGAGTCTTTCTAAGCTTGTTGCTAACGGAGGCGGGTGTGTTGCGCCCCGAGATTGAAATATAAACTAATCCAAACCGAGAAACAATGATTGAAAAGAATAGCATCGAGGTACAAGTAGAACGGGGTGAAATACACCCGCTGTTACCAACTGTGCCTTGCAATGTAGTTTACAACGAGGACTGTATGGAGGGTTTAAAACGCTTCCCCGATAAGTACTTTGACCTTGCTGTGGTTGACCCGCCTTATGGGATGCCAAAAGATTCAACACACGGAAGAGGTAAATTAAAAAACAGAATGCTTAATAATGGGAGTGTAGAAAAATGGGATATAAAGCCGTCAGCGGAATATTTTGCAGAATTATTTAGAGTAAGCAAAAATCAGATTATTTGGGGAGGGAACTATTTTGGATTACCAGGCAGTAGAGGTTTTGTGATATGGGACAAAGAGCAACCCTTTGAGAACTTTAGTGCTGCTGAATTTGCTTGGATGAGTTTTCAGGTAGTATCAAAAATATATAGGTTGCCTGCTACCAGAACAGAGGATGAAATTAAAATACATCCAACGCAGAAACCGATTAAGTTATATGATTGGTTGTTTAATAATTATGCAAAACCAAATGATTTGATTTTAGACACCCACTTAGGCAGCGGTTCAAGTCGCATTGCAGCCCATAAGGCGGGTTTATCCTTTGTCGGGTTCGAGATTGACAAGGACTATTTTGAAGCCCAAGAGAAGCGTTTTAAAACCTTTACGAGCCAACTACGTCTCTTTTAGGCATTGTTGGTAACGGCTGGCGGTATGGTTAGTAATACGGATTTAAAACACTAAATTTAACAATATGACTGGACATGATTATTTACTAAAATGGATTAAGGAAACGTATCCTTTAATGGATTCGGCTGATTATGCCGAACTTGATTATTACGACATGCAAAAATTTGCAGTGTGGTTAGTAAAATTATTAACTATACCGCCTGTTATAAACTGCCCTAATTGTGGCAGTAACAACACAACAAACAGCGGAATTAAGCCCTATAAACATTACTGTCGTGAATGCACAGAACATTGGAATTAGGGTTGTTTATAACGTATGGCAATATGAAAAGTACGGCAATGCAGCACCAACTTTGATACGAGAGAAAAAATAATAATGCCTTGGGCGGGCTTTGTAAAACCCTTAATAATATGA
>JAVEPM010000245.1:0-2949 GCA_034008115.1 Methanolobus sp. | reverse complement strand
TAGCAAGAGCACTGTTCTTTGTGATTCAATGTATAATGTACAACATTTTGAATATGCTAAAATCTGTTCTAAAAATTACAGCATACGAATTAAAATCATCAATTAATGAAGAAATAATCAAAATTTTGAGATATGGATTTAAATCATTGAGTAGAGTTTCAGTTCAATTATTTTTGGATTGTTTCAAGACATATAATAGAGAGCAAAAACGAGTGCTACGTAAACGATTAATGAAAATATAACCAGAATAGAACAGGTGAAATTGAGAAATTGGTTAGCGTGAGCTATATAAAATCAAATGCACATGTGGAAAAATAAGGACAATGTTTATGCAAAATTTTGAATGGATCAGGTACATGTGAGTGGTCTGTGCATTATTTTTTAAAATAAATTTGGACAAAAGGAAGAAAGGTGGATGTGTTCATTCGGAACTACACCTAATCGGAACTACTGGACAATAAAATGAAAAAATGAGTTGAAAGAGAAGATGTTCTCTTCTGAAAAGAGTGGAACTATGAAACTTTGGCTGTAAATATAATAAAAGAAGGGGAGGAATAAAAGAAGGGGAGGGTATTTATTTTTATTATTTATCACTCAAATATAAAAAGAATCCACTGATTGTCATTGCGTATAGTATTTGATCATTTTGTGCATGCAGAATGAACAAAGACAACTAAATTAAAAGCTCATTCTCTGAGTTACCTATAAAATGACTGAAGCGCATGTTACTTTGTTAAGGAACAAACATCAAAAAACGTTTTCATACGAGGACTATATTAAGTTTTTAAGTGGGCCTAACCGGATTCGAACCGGTGATCGCTCGGTTATGAGCCGAGCGCTCTAACCTGGCTAAGCTACAGGCCCAATGTGAAAAAAAATATGAAGCGCCGCAAACAGGGCTCGAACCTGTGACATTCTGGTTAACAGCCAGACACTCTACCAGCTGAGTTATTGCGGCTCTCTGTATGGCGCTTACGCGCGAATCCTTCTAATGCAGTTATTGCTTTTAAACCTTTTGATTGCACGTACATTTCACCCTGTTTTTTGACAATGTATGATACCACCTCATAATGATGATGATTATATATGGTTGGATGTATATGTTCCAGTAGAAACTGAGGGGTCAGAATGACTGATTCTTATATATGCAGTCACACCCAGTGATTACATACGCAATTTATTATAAATAATTACGCAGCATGATTTCTACGACCCCTGCCTTACTGCCCGACCCGGACGTTAATGAACTCGCCGCAACGCGGGCACGTTTGCTTATCGCTCAATTTATTCACTCCAATGCCGAACATTTCTCTCTTGATGAGCAATTCCCCGCATTTGGGGCAAAAAGTATCTTCACGATCAGTTGCGGCAAAATTTCCCAGATACACATAATTAAGACCTTCTTCCCTGGCAATACTAAATGCCATCTCAAGGGTTGCTGGCGGAGTAGAAGGAATATCCTGCAATTTATAATAAGGATGGAAACGGGTAAAATGAACCGGAGTATCAGCACCGAGATTATCATAAATCCACTTTGACATTTCACGTATCTCTTCAGGTGCATCATTGAGCGTTGGTATGACAAGGGTTACAACTTCCACATGTATACCCAGTTCTCTTGCATCTTTTGCAGACTCAAGAACAGGAGCAAGTTTTGCACTTGCAATTTCCCTGTAAAAATCTTCCGTAAAAGCTTTTATATCAACCCTGAAAGCATCAAGATACGGAGCTATCATTTCCAATGCTTCTCTGGTAATGTATCCATTGGTCACATATGCAGTTGCCAGCCCCGCCTTTTTTGCCAGCTTTGCACAGTCATAAGTA
The DNA here is from genome assembly GCA_034008115.1 of Methanolobus sp. Taxonomy (GTDB): domain Archaea; phylum Halobacteriota; class Methanosarcinia; order Methanosarcinales; family Methanosarcinaceae; genus Methanolobus. Next base: position 1,125 of record JAVEPM010000245.1, on the reverse strand, counting down.
TACTCGAACCAGATAGTTGGCTCATTATAGGTCCAGGCAATAACTTTTGCCCCTGAGCTTAGAGCCCTTTCAACAGCCACTTCAGGACTTATTTCAATGGCATTTGCCTCGTCTATATCGATCTGTGATATCGTCCAGTTCTGACAATGTTTGCACTTAAAATTGCAACCAATAGTCCCAAGGGAATAAGCTAATGAACCCGGATAAAAATGGAAAAGCGGTTTTTTCTCTATGGGATCCAGTGCTTCGCTTGAAACAACATTATAGTTAAGCGTATAAAGAGTGCCTTCCCTATTCTCCCGCACTGCACAGATCCCTCTCTTTCCAGATGATATTTTGCATCTGTGACTGCAAAGATTGCACTGTACCTTTTCACCTTCAAGTTTCTCATAAAGCATTGCTTCTTTTATCATCAATAACCCCGGATTAAAAATGTGAGCTCATCATTGATTAATGTAAGCTTCAAAATTTCTGTAAAGGAATGGAAATTATGCCTCCTCAATACAAACGACCAGACCCATTCGTCCTGATGATACTTTTCTTTGAGCCATTGATTTTCATAGACTCTTTTACGAATATCTTTTTCCGTACAACGTAAGCATTTACTCAGTAAATATAGTAAAGACAACATAGTAAAGATATATGTTTCCTTTGCGCAAGGATTGAAATAAAATGCATTGTTAATTAAACAGACCCATCTCTTTATTCCTGTACTTCATTAGAGAAGAACAGAATACTTCAGCATTTCAAGACTTTTGGAATAGCACTTTGTCTTTCTTCTTAACCTTGCCAGAAAGTGCCTGAATATACTATTATATTCTTCAACAGTATATGTTTCAGCTTTTGATCGAGTATGAATGTTTTTTGGAATAAATTCTGCATATGCCTTCCAGTGATCGGTCATCACTTCTCCAATATCTTTGTTCTTTATTTTTTTCCAGAGCTTTTGTCCTGTTTTCGTCTCCCTGTTAGCAAAAGAGCAGTCGATGAACTTTTTCCCATCTCTATCAACAGCAATCCAGATCCAACAATATTTTTTTTGTTTCCGATATAAGTGTGCATTTCGTCTAATTCAACGATCGATATCTTATTTTCGCTCTTTAAATCCTCTAATTCCTGGCCGAA
>JAVEPM010000003.1:0-89436 GCA_034008115.1 Methanolobus sp. | reverse complement strand
CAGTTTCTGGCAAGGTTAAGAAGAAAGACAAAGTGCTATTCCAAAAGTCTTGAAATGTTAAAATATTCTGTTCTTCTCTTAATGAAGTACAGGAATAAAGAGATAGATATGTTTAATTAACAATGCCAAAAAAAGAACTTGCCCCCTGAAGAAGGGGCTATATTGTTTTCTAATTATACGATTTCACCGAAGCGACCTGAAATAATTGACAGATCCTGGATGTTAACGACGCCATCCTGGTTCACGTCCCATCGGGGCAGGTCACCTGTGTATGTTGCACCATAGTTCTGGCATACCAGAGTGATGTCAAGTATGTTCACTATACCATCTTCATTGACATCCCATCTTGGATGCAGTTCAGTAATGCTTATTGTTCTTGAGGCACTTACCTCATCGATACCATCACTTACTATTACTTCTATGCTGTGGGTTCCTGCAGATCCATAATCAAGGTTCCATGTATAGCTTGAAGTTGTGCTGACCTGTGAACCATCGATCTTTATGATGTAACTGAGGCTCTGTCCATCCTCATCGCTTGCAAGCACATTCACGTTGACCGTGGACCCTTCCTCAAATACTGAATTATCTACGGGTTCAAAGAGGCTTATCACAGGGGCATTGTTTGGCTCAATGACATTGATCTCAACAATCATAGAATCCTGAAGGTAGCCATCTGTAACCTCAAACACTGCCTCATAGCTTCCTGTATCACCTGCTAAAGGAGTCCAGCTTAAAGTAGCTGTTTTGGCATTGAAGGATGCACCGGATGGAAGTGATGTGGCAGAATAACTCAGCTCATCTCCATCATCATCTGTTGCACTGACAGTGAAGCTCAGACTTTCCCCTTCCTTCACATAAATGGAAGGGAGGACTCTGAACTCAGGAGCTGTGTCGATGAGAACTGTAGTGCCTGATGCGGCATATCCTGCAGGATTGGAATTGACATCACTCAACACCACGCCTGCAAGCTCAATATCCAGGATACCGGTACTGCTTCCAGCCAGCATATTCACCGTAGCCATGGTTCCAGGCTTTGATGTGGTACCTGAACTTACTATAGCGGAATACACTCGCTTTAAAATACCAGCACTGTTATCAATACCGTCATTTTCAAAGGTGGTAGAACGTCCGGTCAGTGAGAAGAGCTTGCCTTCTGTTACAGATGACACAGTTGCAAGCTGACTGTAATGCAGGTCGAACTGTGAACCTGTTAGATCCTGTACAGGCTCTATGTACACATCAAGGCTGAATGCTTCACCAGGTGCCACAACAGTTGTGGAAGGAGATATGCTTATTATGTTTCCTCCTGGCGTCTCAGCCCCGGAGACAACTGCTGTCCATGTCCTTGTGATAGTTCCTGCTGCTGCAACAGCATCGAACCTGACCGTATGTGTGCCTGGAGTATCCCATTCATGTACATGAGTTACTGCATCGCTTTTCACAAGCTTACCATCAAGATACCACAGAGCACTTGTGAAGTCCTGACCAGAATCTACAGCAAATGTTGTAGATTCACCAACTGATGATGTAAGCGAGCTTGCAGTTGGTGTGAAGGAGATGTCTGTTCCTGCAGAGCCTGGTATAGGTTCATCTGGTGCTTCAACTGGTACTTCAGCTCCCTCATTGATTTCCCATGTCTGCAACACTGCACCATTTGCATTGGAACCTGAGAACATAATGCTGTGTGAACCTGTTTCAATGTCCCATTCATATTCCATTGATCCTGATGACATGAGCTTTCCATCTACATACCATTCCATGCTCGTAAGAGTTTCGTCAGACCAGACTCTGAATGTTTTGGATTCGCCTGCTATGAACTGATTATCTTCACTTGGTGCAAATCCTGTTATGTGTGGTTCGTCTGCAAACTGATTATCTTCACTTGGTGCGGTTCCTGGTATACGTGGTTCGCTTGTAGCTTCGTCTGGAAGGATCGCTGTTATGGTGTATGTGGGGATGTTTGGGTCTTCACGGTACCAGGTGGAGTCTGGGGAGATACCACTAAGGGATACCGTTTTCCCATTCGGGCCTTCGACATTCATCGTATAGCTCATAGATTCTTTATTCAGATTACCAGCATCATCACTTGTTAACACATAATCTATCAGCACAATGGAGTTTTTCGGATTGCCTGAGTTTGGTAAAGCAGTCTGCCCACTGGAGTCTGTTGTTGCGAAGTTAAGTGGGAGGGCATTGTACCAGCGGGTGTGAGTTCCACCTGAATATGTTATGTTATGCATGTTTCCAACGAGTTTGCCATTTTCATCGAAGTAGCCAGTGCCATAACCACTTACACCACCTTCCCCAGGTCCATATCTATCAGAAATGTATTCTCTGTGTTCATATAATGATTCTGCGGGGTATTTTGAATCCGACGATTCAAAAGAGATATCTGAGCTGGATTTAGGAACATCTAATGAGTCCTTTAAGATTACATCTAGATAATATTTGGTAACGATTTCCGCTTCATCATATTGGTATGTTCCTTCAACTCTTGGATGACCACTTATTGAAAGTTTTACCTCATCATAAAGAGTATTTAGTAGAGCAAGCGTGGATTTTTCATTTTTATTCCAATAATTCTGATAATACTCGTACTTTAATGCCTTCATAGTACTGATATCAACGCCACGGAGATCACTATCTTTTAGGGTTGTTGCATTTTGTATCCATTCTCCTCCAATAACCTTCAGGCTAACATCCATCTTGGGGTCAACAAAGGTTACATTTTCAACTACGTAATCCACTAAATCCATCCTCGGTACTATCCAAAGTCCTTTTTCACCATAAGATTGTCTTTTTTTCTGATTATAGTTTTCATAAGCACCTCTCATGGTATAATCACCATAATCAATAGAACTGTGATTGCTGAGTATCACATTTCTTATTGTAACTTCGTAAGGAGCATCCAGGAAAAGGTTTCCAGTGTTATCAATTGTTGAATTTTCAACTATGAATTGACCAAGGAAATCGTATATATGATTTGTTCGTGGTTGTGATGTTTTAGCATCATTGTTCCTTGAAACATCTGGATCATACACATTTTCAGATATCGAACTTGCAAAGTTCCATATCATTGGATTGTCAGTTGCTGTTATTGTTGAATCTGTTATGCTAAGCTTTACTCCAACTTTAGGATTGATGCTGAGGGATTGATCAGAAGTATCAATAATCAATTTTTCACTGTCAATTATTAATTCACTGCCATCATACAAGGCAATATTTGTTTTGAGTATTGCAGTTTGAGTGTTAGGATCATATGTAATATAATCTGGATTATTAATTGCATCTGCAATTTGCTCCAAAGTTACATTTTTACCAGATACTTTAATACCTACTTCATCAACTGGATCCAATTTTCCATAAGTTGTTTCCCCTGTTTTCCACCATTTAGGATATGTTCCATACTCTATTGTTGTAGGTGGATATATGTATCTATCTTTATACACCTCAATACAATCCAACTCTAGCAAACTGTTTGCAGCTAATGACAATTTACTTGCACTAGACAGGGCATCTTCAAAGTTTGCATGAACATTAGGCATCATTGCACCATCAACATATACTGTCCACCATCCTTCATTCGTTTTGATGATTGTCATGTCTAGCCATTCATCATTATACCAGTGATGAACACCTGGAGCTTGACCCAACCAGCGTCTTGACGCAGGTACGTATCCATGTTCATTTAATATTGAGAAATAATCATGAAATTCATTGCTTTGCCATTCTGATCTCCAGCTGTAGCCATTTGTATCAAACACTTGGAAATAATATATGTTTTTCACACCAGGATTTCTAATTTTATATTTAAATGTTCCATCTGTAATATCAAATTTAGTTGATAATACATTTCCTGAAGATGTTGAAGTACCTGATAAAAACCCTTTAGATACAAGATTATTTGAATTACTATAATATGGTAATTCTCTTCCCCACGGGTCAGTTACATAACCCGTTCTCCATACATTATTTCTATCTGTGAAATAATCAATGAAATCGGGTGCTTCGTTTTCTGTTAAACTTGAAATTAACCATTCTCTTATAAAAGTTGAACTATTATCATATGTTCCTTCAGCTCTTATTTCCCAAATTTCAGATGAAGGCTGACCCTCAACTCCTTCTGGAACACTAAATGTAAAAGAATCTAAATCAACATTTTGATTTACTTTATTTACAAACCAATCATGTGAAGCAACACTGTTTTCATTTATCGAAAAAGTAATCTCTTCACCTGTTTCAACCATGAATGAATAACTGTCATTATTTGTTTTTGTATTATAACAAATATCTTCATTTGGCTCATATGTTTCTATTTTCATGTAAGGGATATTCACACCTGATTCACTGGAGTTAAATCGATGATGTTGACCATGTGCTGAACGTGTTTGAAATGCATAATATCCCGGTTCATCAACAACTGAACTAATATTCCATGTAACCCATTGACCTACAGAATAAGGGGCATGAGCAACTGTATAATCCTGCCATTTTTCCACACTGGGCCTTCCGCTGTTCCATGTAACTTCATCTGCTTCCCAGTCAGGTGATATTCTGGCTAAAGCAATTGTTTTAGATCCATAACCACCTGTAACAAACATGTTAAGAGTCGCAGATCTAGTAGATTCTGGCACATAAAATTTTACGTAAGCATATTGTGTTGTATGGGTGCTGGAATGAGAATACAAGGATTCAGCTGATTCAAAGTTTATGCTTGCCTCATTGTTGTCTATATATACATCTTCAATGGGATTTATTAGTATTTCATCTGCTGCTACAATGTTGATTAAAGTCAAGGTTAATAGTAATGTCCATATAAATTTTGTAAATTTCACGGTCTCACCTGCTTATATATCTGATTATATATTATCATACTATAAAATTAGACGTGTGGACATGGTTATATAAGCTATGAATACAGATGGCATAAAAATGCTATAATGTACATAAATGTTCAGTAAGTTGTCCATATAATTATTCCAGAAGCAAACGTCTTCTTTTGTTATTTTTGCAAGTTTAATCCAACTCAATACCATTCTCATGAATTCTTTTTGCTAATGATACTGGTTGTACTATATAAAAATGCGTTAATTCGACTCTGTAGAAAACCTATTAAAACAGCATTGTTGACTCAATTTGACAAATTATGTCAGTTTTGCCAGTACATCTTAATTAATTATATATGTTGTTTTCTTCATAATTCAGAGGATTTCTACATAGCCGTTAATTCATCTTAATGATATATTGACAAACAAAGTGTTTAGTATAAACATTTGTGATGGTACAAATCATCCAATAAAAAAGAAAATGGAAAAAATTTCCTTTTATTAGAATAAAACAAGAAATTTATATTTAATGCTTGCTTTTAATGATATTAAAAATCGAATAACATCAGCAATGATGTGTCGTGGGAAAAGTAAAAACCTTTTCGGATATTTTTGAAGGTTTTTATCTATTATCACATGTGCCCACATATACAGCAATATAGATAAAAATAATAATGGTGAAAATAAGTTTTGCATAAATATATAACTTAATAATGTCACAAACAACGATATTACTAAAAAAACACTTTTATTATAGATGTGGCCTAACATAAGACCATCCTTTTTTAAGTGTTCAGGATGCTTTTTATACATTAAAACCCAATATTCATGCTTTCTCTGACGTTTCAAGTAGTTTCTAATTGAAGCACAATGTATTTTGTGATGAACTACGATAGAAGGCTCAAAAAGAATATGTCCTTTTTTTCGAACCTTCCAGCCCAATTCTATATCCTGTAAATATCTCATTTCAAGATCAAACATACCTACATCTATAAGAACATCTCTTTTGTAAAAGACATTTGGAGTGACATAGGAACCATTATCTTCAAGAACGTCTACTCGGCGCGCTATTGTATATTTTTTATCTTTACAGGTACCAAAAGTAACTACCTTTCCATACACCCCACAGATATCAGGATTTTCTTTAAAACGTAGCATTGCAAGCTCAATCCAATTATCGGGTAAAATACAATCATCATCAGTAAATCCAATAATAGGAGCTTTTGCATTGATAATTCCAAAGTTTCTAACTTTTGCAGGACCTTCAATATTGCTTTTAATTTTGAAATATTTTAGATTATGAGTGTTTTTGTCAATTAAATCCTTGACTGTTTTTTCAGTATCGTCTGAACTATTATCATCACAAACGATTATTTCATATTTATCTTTGGAATACCTTTGATTGAAAAGAGAATCTAACGTCTCTTTTAAAGAATGGCATCTATTACGAGTAGGAATCACTATAGAAACGTCTATATTGGTCAATAAATCCACCTGCTGTTTTGATATAATGAGATCATTTTGTTCTAAAGAAAAATCTCCGTATTGTTTTTGAAACATCTTAGGCCCTTGTTTTATTTTCCATATTTTAAGTCATACGAATATATTAAACACAAAATATGTTAATTTTGTCATCGTGTTTGAATTGTATTAAACTCTATAGAATCAATAACAGCTTATATATATATTTATTTATTTCAATTCCCACAAACATTCATATCTGGGACCATTGTTCATCCGTGCAATATGAGAAAATAAGGATATAAAAGAAGAATGTACCCAGAACTTATCTATTAAATCCTCATCCTCATAATCCAATCTTTTAGAATGTGTATAAACACCAGCTGGGATTTTTTTTCCAATTTGAGTCGAATACAAACGCAGGTTTTTTAACCGCTTATCGAAAACAGAAGTTACATCTAATTTTGTGGGAGTTAAATCAGGATTTATTTCCCTTATATGCTGTTTTATCTCTTTGAAAGTGAACCATGACGCATAAGGTATATCCTCATAAAACAGAATTGGATTTCCCAAATCCTCACAAGCTTTAATGCAGCTAAGCAAAACAATTTGATGATCTATGTGGTTCCCCAAAGCAAGTGGTGAAACTACAAGACTTCCCGGAAAAGAAGAAATAATATCATATATGGCTTCAGAAACTTCTTCAAATATTGGATCTGACTTTGCTTTTGAAGTGAATATCTTCTCATCTGTATCCAAACCTCTCAATGGTGGTTCCGGAAAGTGCAATGTTTCCAAGGATAAACCTACAGTTTCAGCAAATATTTCATCTTCCTTTTTTCTTTTTAAAGTGATTTCTTCCTCACTGCTTAATTTAATCCTTGGAGAAAAAGTAGATCTTGAAAAAACAGTAATCATTAAGGGATTTTTAAAATAATCTAGCAATAAAGCCCCCCCCAAAGAGTAAGCTATATCATCAGAGTGAGGGGAAAACAGAATAGTGTTTGTTTCTTTTGTCATGATAATAACCTATGTCATAATCCATAATAGTTCTATACACATATAAATAATATCAGAATGATATTATTTTTCTGTAATAAACTTCTTTGATACATCCTTACATAATTTTACAAATCTTTGAGGGAAAGATCTTAGGAATTCTAATAATAAATGGTACTTTAACAAATCAGAAATAACCATAACAAGGCATTTAATTCTGAATTTCTCTTCGAATTTATGATTACCTAACCTCGAATAATATTCAGCCAACCAGAAAGCAGTATTTAACCTCATGGCCTTTTGTTCTCTTTCAGATTTCATAGACCATATTCCTCCTTCATGAACACGGTAAACAGACGGCTTTATCATTGGTAGATAAATTCCGTGGCCATATTGTCCCAAAATAGAATTAAGAAAAGCATCGCCATTTTTTACATAGCTTGCTTCTGGGGGATAATTTCTGAATATTTCAATATTTCTAAAGAATACTGTCAATGGAAATATTTTTGCTTTCCATCCCATCATTTCAGAACTTGTAAAAGAACGTTTTTTACTAATAGCTATTCTAGATTGATTGCTAAATCCTTCATTATCTAATCTTTTTTCATCATGAAAACAACAGACAGCGTCAGAATTTTTTTCAAGACATTCAAACTGTATCTGTAATTTTTTAGGGTCAGTCCAGTAATCATCTCCCTCGCAAAGAGCAATGTATTTTCCTTTTGCACTTGGATAAAGAAAAGTAGGGAGAATTTTTATGTTTTTTGAATATTGATTAACATTCTGATAAATTGGCTTTATTAGTTCAGGATACTTCAGCTCATAAGATCTGATAATATCTGCTGTTTTATCAGTTGATGCATCATCATGTATAATAACCTCATATTTGAAATCGGTTTCTTGCATAAGGAAGCCTTCTATAGAATCAGCAATGTAGTCTTCATGATTGTATGTAATACAACAGATACTTACCATCATTTCCTCATCATTATCCATCATGCATTCCTCTTTAATTTATCATTAACTAATTGCTTAGTAAATTTTAAAGCTTCCAACTTAAATATGTAACTTGCCATAAGGTATATGCTAAATGCACTGATGCCAAAGAAAACTAATTCAATCAATGCTGGCAGAGTTGATATTTTTTCAGCATAGTATGTCATTATTCCTATAAATCCAGACAAGAGTAATCCGGGGGCAAAATCTCTAATTTGTTCTCTGGCAGGGTAATTTATTAATTGTCCGGAATAATAACTATTTGGCAAGTATGATAGCACAGATGATATAATTTGGCCTATAAGAATTCCTATGACACCAAATTGAATACTGACTAATAAAATAGCCATAAGAATTAACTTTTTGATAATTTCTAAATAAAGAAATAAATCTGATCGGCCTTTTACTTTAAGTATATTCAAATTTATTGTGTGAAGAGGTTGCATTACAGCAGAAATACACATAAGTTGCAGATAAGGCACAGCGGGTAACCATTGTTCATTAAGAAATACAGTAAAAAAAGATTCTGCAAGGGCTGCAATGATGGCCATCACAGGAAAAAGTCCGAAAGTTGTTACCTGAATTATTTTTCTATATCCTGCCTTTAATCGGATGTCATCTTCCTGAAGTGTTGCAAGTGCTGGATAAGTAACTGTTTGAATGGAATTTACCAGCTGGTTAAGAATTAAATCCCTTACTTTGCTAGCAAAGAAGTAATGACCAGCGATTGTAGCTGTAAATATTTTTGCTATCACTATCACATAAATATTCTTAAAAAATGTATTTAATATACCGGACAAAAACAGTTTTGAGCCAAATCCAAACATTTCTACTAATGATTCTTTATTGAAAACAAAAGTAGGACGCCATATATCCATCGACCACAATAAAAAAGTTGATACCAAAGACGAAATAATCATTTGAGCTATTAAAGCCCACACACCAAATCCGGAATATGCTATAATAACTGCAAATAAACCAGAGATAATAGTTGCTGGAACTGCTACCTTAAGCTGTGCTTTAAAATTGAGATTTCGGCTGAGAATAGTACTCTGTACAATCTGGAAAGAGTTAATCAAGATGACAACTCCAACGACTCGTACAAGAGTAATAAGCCTTGGTTCTTCATAGAACATAGCAATAAATGGAGCAGACATGAAGAGTAGCAAATAAGATAACCCACCCAAAGCCAAATTGGTATAAAAAGCTGTGCTGAAGTCAGAGTCAGTAGCATCCTTTTTACGAATAAGGGCTTGGTTAAACCCTAAATCCATAATGCTATCGGCAATAGCCAGAAATACCGCCATCATAGCAACTAAACCATAATCATCCGGTGCCAGGAAACGGGCAAGCAGTAGAGTGATTACTATGCCAATGCCTCTCTTGCTGAGTTGTTCAGCAAACTTCCAGAGGACTCCAACAGTTGTTTTTTGGGCAAGTGACATAATACAATCCACCTATACTATTCTGATGAAAAAACGAAAAAATATTAAACATAAGATGTCTAGTTTTTCTTGAAATTAAATTTAGGATCTGTTTTCTGATTTGAGCATCTCATCATAATCTTCCCGGAGTATAGACATCAAGCTCAAGTCTTGATATTCACCAATTTTAAAGACAGCTTTTCTTAAAACACCTTCTTTTTTGAATCCACATTTTTCATGAAGTCTTATAGATGAGTGGTTCCTATGTAGCTGTTTTGAATAAACACGAATCATTCCGAGTTCATAAAATGCATGATGCAGCATAAGTAATGTTGCTTCTGAGCCTATTCCTTTACCCCAATAGATTTTATCTCCAATAATTATTCCATATTCACAATTCCTGTTCATGTAATCAATTGAATTAAGATAAACATTTCCAATATGTTCATCTGTATTCTTCAAGCACACTGCTAGCTTTAATGACTTTTTGTCAAATATCGTGTCATGTATCCATTTTTTTTCATATTCAGAAGAAACGAAATATTTCTTACCAACTATGCCCTTTAATATATCTTCATCTTCTCTCCAAGAATGAGTTTTTGTATAATCATCCAGTTCAAAAGCTCTTAAATAAACGCAAAAATTTGAAAAAATCATTAATATCACTTCACATGTTTGATAGCTCTGATTATGCTATACATGTCATCTAAGTTATATCGTTGATCAATTGGCAAAGGTACTAGTTTGTCGACAAGATCCTTCTCAAATAAATCAACATTTGGTCTTTGTTCTACTTCTTCCCAATATTTTGCAACGTAAATTTTCATCTTAATTAATTCATCTCGCAAGTTTTTGTTTTTTGTTAGATACGGATAAACCATTGGGCCATTTATTGAATGTATATTTATATCTAATAAATTGCTTACTTTCAAATAGTTATGTAAAAACAAAAAATTTCGTTCTCTTTTCAATTTGGCTTTTTCATAATCAATATTTTCCAATATTAAGCTAGTAAATTTTGACATGAACCTAATTGGTCTATTAGATAGACATTCTTCTGAAATTCTAAAATCATTATAAAATTTACTTGCTGATTTTTCAATCCTTCCAATAAGATGAGATATGTGGTCATAAGAAAAATCTACATCCAATTTTTGATTTATGGTTGAATCTGTATAAAGATAGCCACCATCACTAACGCCAAAGAACTTTCTCGGAGAGTATATAGTATCAATGTTTTTTATTGGTTTTTCAAAAAAGGCTTGACTATTGTCAATAATTAGATTTGTGCCATATTTGTCTGCAATAAACTTACAGAAGTCTGATTTTAACCCGAAATAATTAACGTATAACAAAAAATCATTTTTTTCAAACGATAAATCATTGGTAATTTCAAATTTTTCATCAATGTTATAGAATTGATATTCGATGTCGCAGTCCTTTAAAGGTTGCAACATACTATTGCAGATATAAGCGGGAATGTATATTTTTGTAGGTTTTTTAGATACTAATATATATTTAAAACAATTTCGTGCACTGTTTAGCTTTAAAGCATTTGAATGTAAGAAATCTCCATTCTTTTTGATTTCAAGTTCAAAATATCCTCCTATTTCTTTAGAGTGATTATAATTATCAAAAACTCCTGACATTTATACAGTCACCACCTGGATCAATTTTTTGATATTAACCATCAAATCATCCCGCTTATCTATTGTATCAAATTCCAGTAACAAAACTCCAATCGTTGTATTGGACCCCACGTACTCTTTAATCTCGTCTCCTTCAGTTTTGAATATTTTGCGGAAGAATATATGATCATTGATTTCATCACTTATCCTGACACTCTTAAATACAGCATCTTTTTCAGAGTGCAATATATAATGAGCACCTACTTTTTTCTCACAATGATTATTATCAACTTCTACATCCACCCCAAGTGAACTATGTATTATTTTACTGACAAAATCAAATCCTGTAAGGTGTTCCTGAATAATGGGAACATAATTACCCCCATTTCTTGGGCTGACCTCAATAATATAAACATTTCCTGAATCTGTTACCCTTGCTTCAATGTTCACAGGGCCGATAAGGTAGCCTGCAGCCTTGCATATGCTTTCAACTTGGCTTACAACCGCATCTAATATTTCTGTACCCTCATATTTGCATGGCCATCTGGTGGAAATCGGGATGAAGTTTTTAGACTTTGTATAGAAGAAATGGTCACCAAGATAATGGTATATGAGTTTTCCATCCTGGAGATAACCATCACCATGGATTTGATCTCCATCTATGTAATCTTCAAGAATGCATCTTTTAGCTCTTGAATGTTGCAATGCATATTCTATTGCATGTTTTAATTCATTCTCATTTGCAGATGAATATGTAATTCCTTTACTACCGCTGGAATCAACTGGCTTGACAACAAATTTGGAATTGCTGTTCTTTATTTCCTCCGGTATTATTAATGAATCGACCACATAGCTCTTTGGCACATTAAGACCGAGTTTTGATAATAGTGTTCTGAATTTATCTTTTTCCGAAAGAATCATGACCGCTTCCGGTGATGGACCACTCAGGCCCAATGCATCTGCAACAAAAGCAACTGTTGGTATGGCAGGATCTGAAGAAAGTGTAACTATGGCATCTATATCCAGTGACTTTGCCAGCTCAAGTACAGCTTCTTTATCAGTAGTGCTTACATTGTGATATTCATCCGATATTTTATGTCCTGGATTATCTGGCAAATAGTCACAACTGATCACATACAATCCCATCTCTTTTGCACGCATTATTATAGGTAATTGAAAGTTTGATCCGCCAAGAACCATTATTCTTTTGTTTTCAGACATGATTCAATAACCTCTATAATACTTGCTGTTTCTTGCTCTTTCATTCCGGGGTAAATAGGAATACACAATATCCTGCTGGCTATATCCCTTGAGATCTGTGCCGCTGAATTTGAATCGATATAATCCAGTGTATCCAGTGAAGGATAAAAATACCTTCTTGGATTTATGTGATGCTTATTCATTGCATTCTTTACTGACAACAATGTTTCTTCATTTTGAAATACTATAGGAAAATAACTGTAATTGTTAGTAGAATCCGGATTTAGCTTTAAAATTCGTACAAAGTCTCCAAGACCTCGTTGATATGAGTCCCATATCTTAGCCCTTTCTTCTAGAATGGTGTCCATTTCATCCAACACACACAATCCCATTGCAGCCTGGAACTCATTCATTTTAGCATTTATACCCAATTCTATTATTGAATCTGGACCCTCGATTCCAAAATTGATCATCAGTTTTGCTCTTTCATAATCTCCCTTCTTTTTGAAGATGATTGCTCCACCTTCTATAGTATGGAAAAGTTTGGTAGCATGAAAACTAAGTGTTGTTGCATCACCATAAGATAGGAGACTCCTGCTTTTGTATTTTACTCCAAATGCATGTGCCCCATCATATACAGTTTTCAGTCCATGCTCAGATGCTATACTTTCAATTTCTTCAACGTCACAAGCATTGCCAAACACGTGTACAGGCACTATTGCTGTGGTTTTTGATGTTATAGCTTCTTTTATCTTAGAGGGGTCCATACAAAATGTTTCAGAGTCTATATCTGTGAAAACAGGTTCAATTCCTTCCCAGATTAAAGAACTCGTTGTTGCTACAAAACTAAATGGAGTTGTTATTGCCTGCCCGGATATATTAAGAGTCTTATATGCAACTTGCAGAGCAGAGGTTCCATTGGATACTAAAAGAAGATTCTCAACACCAAGATACTCCTGTAATTTTGCTGTTAGTTCCTGAACCAGAGGACCACTATTGGTTAACCAGGCTGTTTCATATATTCTGTCAATATATTTGTTCAGCTTTTCTCTGTCAGGAAGGTAGGTTTTTGTTACGTTAATCATATTTATCCCATACTCAGCAGCACAGTATATTATTATACTTCTATATAAGTAAATAGCACACATCATATACATCATATATATCTACACTTTTTGTATTTTTATGAAATGAATGGATAAAGCCTGTCTCTTTTAGTTTCCATTAAACTGAAAAGTAATCATTTAACTTTTGAATCTGTTGAAGCAACTAACGCAAAGATAATATATGGCTATTGAACTAATCAATGTAAAATAAGTTTTTGAACAATATTGTAGCATCCACATTTTTAAATCAAGATTTCAAGTGTATTAAATAAAATCATAAAATAAGGTGTAATCAAATCATGGTTTTTATTAAAAGAATTATCAACAAAACTTTAGCACAAATTGCGTTGAAAAAAGGTTATTCATCTTATTTCGCACCACAAATTCCTAGGTTCATTATGAAAGACTTTCGTCAGAATAATAACAGTACATTTAATGAAAAATTGTGGGCATATAAAAGAGGATTTTTATCTTCAAGAGCAAATACATACCAAATAAATGAGTCAAACTATAGGAATCATATGCCTGATTTCGACTATTACAAATTACATCCTCTTAATGGGAGATATGGCAACTGGATTGATGACAAGTTAACGATGAAATACATACTCAGTCCATTTAATGAGTATCTACCAAAATATTACTTTCAATTAGAAGACAATGAGATTTTTAGATTGATGGATTGCCCTGATAATATTGAATCCGATATAAATGGAATTTTAAAGCTACTTGAAAAAGAAAAAGATCTGGCTGTGAAACTTTATTCTGGATCTTTAGGTGAAGGGTTCTATAAATTGTCTTACTACAATAATACCTATTACATAAACACAAAAGTATCAAATTTAACAGAAGTCACAACTTTATTGTCTAGCTTAAAAGGATATCTAATCACAGAGTACATTATATCGCATGAATTGATAAGGAAAATATATGATGTCACACCAAATACTTTAAGGCTTCAGTTAATAAGAAATGAAAATCAGAAACCAAAGGTAGTAGGCAGTCTAATAAGATTTGGAACAAAAAATAGTGGTATTTTAGAAACTCCGCTTGCCGGGGGAATTAGAGCAGCTGTTGATATAAATAATGGGAGAATATTTGATTCACATATAATAACTAATAAAAAAGTGCATAAACTTGTGAATCATCCTGATACAAATGAAAGCTTAGAAATATCATTGCCACACTGGGATGAAATAGTATCAAAGATTCAAGACATATTAAGTTACTTACCCCAATTGACTTATGTAGGTTTCGATATAGTCATTACGGACCAGGGATTTAAAATATTAGAGATCAATTCTTTGACATCTATCAATGGTATCTCTTACTATTATCCTTATTTTGCCGATGAATACAGCAGAGAATATTTTATTAATAAATTCAGCAAAAGACCGGAGAAGTTTAAGAGAGTTTTGGAGCAGTTAAAAGAGATGGAAAGAAAAGCATGATATGAATTTTTTTCTGTGTCGTAGATAGACTTTATACAAAGATATAAGGATCAATTAAGCCGATTCAGATAATAAATTATGTGTAGTGGTCTAAATACCACTCTACCGTCTTCAAAATCCCGCTTTCAAAATTCTCTTCTGCTTTCCATCCGAGGTCATTTTCTATCTTGCTTGCATCAATGGCATATCTCCAATCATGACCTGCCCTGTCCTCAACATATTTGATTAGGTCACTATAACTTCCTTTTTGTTTTGGTTTAAGTTCATCCAGTATCTGGCAGATCTTTGTGACAACGTAGTTGTTATCTTTTTCATTTCTGCCACCGATGTTGTAGGTTTCACCTGCTTTTCCACTATGATATGCAAGATCAATTGCTTTACAATGGTCAAGTACATAAAGCCAGTCACGGATATTTTTACCATCTCCGTAGATCGGTATCGGATTGCCATTTAGCGCATTTCTTATAATGGTAGGTATCAGTTTCTCATCATGCTGTTTAGGACCATAGTTATTCGAACAGTTGGTGATTATTGTATTCAAACCATAAGTGTGGTGATAGCTTCGGACTATCATGTCACTTCCTGCTTTACTGGCACTGTAAGGTGAGTTTGGAGCATAAGGTGTACTTTCTGTAAAAAGTCCTGTAGGGCCTAATGTTCCATATACCTCATCTGTTGATATGTGATGAAAGCGCGGAATTATTGTCCCATCATCGGAATCACCGTTGCTGTATTTCTGATTATAGGCAAACGGTTTTTCCATCCAGAACTTATATGCTACATCTACAAGTGTATGCGTTCCATTAATGTTGGTATTAATGAAGACATCAGGTTTTTTGATGGAATTATCTACATGGGATTCAGCTGCAAAATGGATGACGCCACTGATCGAGTATTCGTTGAAAATGAATTCTACCAATTCACGATTGCAAATGTCTCCTCTTATGAACTTGTATCGTGAATTATCCCGAGCTTCATTCAGGTTATCAATATTGCCTGCATAGGTCAGCAGGTCCAGATTAATAACATTGTATTGCGGATCTTTTTCCAGAAAATAGGGGATGAAATTACTTCCAATGAAACCTGCGCCACCTGTTACCAATATATTAGTTTTCATCGAGCAAACCTTCCAAATATGTACCGTAATCATTCTTTTTGAGTATGCTTGCCATTTCACGGACCTGCTTAGCAGTTATCCATCCGTTGTTATAAGCAATTTCCTCAAGGCAGGCAATTTTGTATCCCTGTCTTTGTTCTATTGTTTGCACAAAGTGACCGGCTGCTATGAGACTGTCATGAGTGCCGGTATCAAGCCAGGCAAAGCCACGACCCAGCAGCTCAACTTTCAATTTCCCTCTTTTAAGGTACTCCTCATTGACCGATGTGATCTCCAGTTCCCCTCTGTCAGATGGCTTGATGCTTTTTGCAATTTCAATGACATCATTATCATAAAAATATAATCCAGTTACAGCATATTGTGATTTTGGTTTTTCAGGCTTCTCTTCTATACTGCTGACGTTTTTATCCTTATCAAAAGCAACCACACCAAACCGTTCAGGATCTTTTACCTGATACCCGAAAACAACCGCCCCATTCTCAATATTTGCTGCCTGCCTTAAAAGCGGTGAGAACCTCGGACCATAGAATATATTATCTCCAAGGACAAGACACACATTATCATCCCCTATAAAGTCCTCTCCTAATATAAATGCCTGGGCCAGGCCATCCGGAGATGGCTGCACTTTATATGAAAGAGAAAGTCCCCATTTAGATCCGTCACCAAACATTTTTTCAAAGGAGGGAAGATCATCAGGTGTGGAAATGATTAGTATTTCTCTTATACCTGCAAGCATTAACACTGATAATGGATAGTATACCATGGGTTTATCGTAAATTGGCAGAAGCTGTTTGCATATTGGGATTGTGACCGGGAAGAGTCTTGTACCGCTTCCACCTGCTAAGATAATGCCTTTCATTTTACCTTCCTATTAATATCCTGGTTGAAATGATTTTAAAATATTTTTTGCTTATCATTCATATACTCATATACTTATCAATATATTGGTTATTGATAGTAGTTCAGTCTTTATAGAATTTTATAATTTCCAATACTTACTAACTGTGAATTAAGCAAGTAATATATGTATATATATATCTAATTGAATACATGCTCATAACCTTAAGATATTAATTTTAGATTTTTAAATGCTTCTATTTACATGTTGAAGCATTTGAAGAACATGACATATAATATTGAGACAATATATTATATATAATCAACAGATAAGTGTTACTATTCTATGACTACCGCAAGAAGTGTCGCTAAAAATACTTTTTTTGTTGCTTTTAGTAACATTACTGCTAAAATAATAGCTTTTATAATAGCGATATATCTTGCAAAATACTTAGGTGTTGAAGATTTTGGAAAGTATAATTTTATAATAACATATCTTTTGCTATTTGGGTTCATAGCAGGCTTTGGGCTTGACTCGGTTGTAATCAGAGACATATCTAAGAAACCCGATGAAGCACAGCAAATAATGAGTAATGCCACAGTTATCCGAATTCTCACTTCATTGATGGCGATGCTTCTGGCAATAATTACGATACGTGCACTGAAATATCCTGCAGACACGATATTTTATATTCAGTTAATATCTGCAATTTTGCTGGTACAAGGATTAAGTTACTTATTTGAATCATTATTCCAGGCAAAAATGAAAATGGAATATGCAGCACTATCAATAATAGTCCCAAAAATTGTTTTTATCATATCCTTATACTGGATAATAAAAAATAACTTTGGGCTAACACAAATACTTCTGGCATACCTTTTTTCAGAGTTTACAAGAACTCTTATATCATTCATTTATTCTAAAAAGATACTCAAATATCGATTACAGATTGACAGAGTTACTTTCAAAGATCTGTTCCATAAATCATTACCATTTGTTATTGGATATGGGCTATTAATCCTGTATAATCGGTTTGACATACTCATGTTGTCAATTATGCAAGACGACTTTGCCGTTGGATATTATGCTGCAGCTTATAAGTTGACAGAATCTGTGTTGTTTATTCCAGGGGCTTTAGCAGCTACTTTGATGCCTGTAATGGCAAGGCATTTCGACATCAATAAAGAAAAATTGAACTATATGTATTTAGTGGGAGTAAAGTACATCCTGATGCTTATATTGCCCGTAAGTATTGGAGGGGTTGTACTGGGCAATGAGATAATATACATGATTTATAAAGAAGAGTTTGCAAACTCTACGTTGGTATTTAAAATATTAACTTTTACGATAATATTTAATTCATTGATCTCCATACAAACTGCTCTTTTGGTTGCTACCAATAAACAACGATTGAATAACATATCTATCTCAGCATGTGCGATTATCAATATAATATTAAATTTGATACTGATCCCACAATATAGCTATATTGGAGCTGGAATTGCAACGCTGATATCAGTAGTAGGTTTATACTTATTTGGATTTTATTTTATCAATCGAGATCTCATGATACAACCTTTGAATAGGGAGCTATTCAAATATGTTGTTGCGTCAATTGTGATGGGAGTGGTAGTCATTGATGTAAACATGCATTTAATTTTCCAAATAATTACAGGCGTAATTGCTTATGTATTAACTGTATTGATGCTAAAGGGATTTGACAGAGAAGATATTAAATTAATAAAGAATTTGAAAGGAAAATGAGCTCGCAAGTTCTTTTCCTATAAAATGCAATTACAGTAAACTCTTATAAACCTCTAAATGTTTAGACACATTCGATTCTAATGAAAAGTTATTCATAACATGTTTTCGTGGAGATTCTGTGTCTGCTCCGTTTTTAATACACTCAATCACTTTTGATGCAAGTAATTTATGATCAGCAGAAACAATATAATTTGAATCATATAATACATCCTTAATTGCACCAGAATCAAATGCAACAACTGGAGCTTCCGCTGCCATCGCTTCCGCTGCGACAAAACAAAAAGCCTCTTCAAATGTAGAAGGAATGACAACAACTGAGGAAATACTATAAATATCCGAGAGGTCTGGAACTTTTCCTGCAAATATTACTTTGTCAGTAATCTTAATTTCTTCTGCCATAGAACCTAGTTGATCTTTGCACTCTCCTTCACCTGCAAAAATAAATTTTACATTATTTATCTCTTTTAGAATTAAAGGAGCTGCTTTTAACAAATAATGAGGACCTTTATCCATTCTCAGACCTACACAGGAAATAACATATTCATCTTTCAGACCATATGTTTTTTTGATTGATTCCATTTTATCTTTTTTATAGAATTTGTCTGTGTTGATTCCATTATAGATGACATGTAATTTCTCACTTTTGATAGCATAGTCCTTAGAATATTTTGATTTTACAAAATCAGACACACAAATTATTTTACTAACCCCTACATCATAAAATACAAAATTTAAATAATAATAGGCTCTGCGCAATATTTTCTTGATTTTACTATTAGTCTTCCTTCCGCCCATGTGATCAGTATAGATAATATTAATATTAAAAAGGAATTTAAGATAGTTCAAAACTGTATAAGTAGAATAGAAGTGGAAATGTATAATACTGGGACACGTTCGTTTAATCAATGAGTAAAATGTATAGAAATTAACTATGTTTGAACTGGAAGGCTTGATAACTTTTATTATAGCACCGCTTTCTGTAAGAGCTTTTTCCACGGGATAGATAGGAATATCTCGAAAAACAATAACATGAGCAAAGTCAATATCATTTAGTTTTTTTGTCAAGTGAATGAGGAATTCTTCAAATGATCCCATCTTAGATGGTGAAATATCGCATATTGAAAGAATACATCTTTTTATACCTGTAGTGGACATTGCATCACTCTTATTACTTTTAAGGAAGAAATTGCGCATAGACATCTATATAGTCATTTACTACATTGTTCCAATTATATTTTAGAGCAAATGCTTTTTGGTCTTTTAATACCAGATTATCAAAGTCTTTTTTTGATACCGCTGTGATGATATCACATATAATATTAATATTCGGCTCAAATGAATACATTCGATTATTATCCATCATTACAAAATCATATATGCCTGCTTTTTTAGAAAAATACACTGGGCAATTTGCACAGGCAAAAGCTTCAATGTAAGAAAGAGGAAAATTATCCCATATAGATGGATATATAGCAGCATCCACTTTTTTGAGATATCCTTTTATAGTCGACTTATTGAGATTACCCAACAACATTACATTTTGAGTCAATTTCAGCTCATCCACTAAATTTGCGAGATATTCTTTTTGAGGACCTTCGCCGGCAATATACAGAATTGCTTTTTGTTCATTTGTATTTGAAAGGAACTTGTGGAAACCTTTTATTAATAGATCTACACCTTTTTCGGCAGATAACCTTCCATGATAAAAAATTTCCACAAAACCTTCTTTTTTAGGTATCAGACTGTATTCTTCGGAATGCCAGAAATCTTCGACTGCATTTGGAATTACTTTTGCA
Source organism: Methanolobus sp. (assembly GCA_034008115.1). Lineage (GTDB taxonomy): Archaea > Halobacteriota > Methanosarcinia > Methanosarcinales > Methanosarcinaceae > Methanolobus. The sequence continues at coordinate 68,830 of JAVEPM010000003.1, read as the reverse complement.
TTTTTAACTCCATACTTTTCCTCTACCAATTTTTTGAATAAGTAGGAATGAACAATTAGTTGATCTGAGCTTCTTAATAGTGTTGGCAAAAATACATATGTAGGAATGTAAGAATAATTAACCGTCCGGTTAATTTTATAGTTGAAAGATAATTCTGTCCTAATATCACCATGATAATTAAGTATTAGTGGAAATCTTTTCAAATTAGCATACATATGCAATAAAAACTTATTATTCGGAAACAAGTGTGGGCTGATAGGGATATGAATGATTCCCTTTGAAATATCCCTCATATTTTTTTCAGTATAAATATTAACATCTTGAAACTTATTTTTTATAATCGGTTCATTGCTTGATGAACAGAAAAGAGAAATATCATCCACTGGTAATTCATCTCTGATTTTTAGTAAATGCTCAAAAATACTTCTTCCCACAGATGAAGGAGCACCTTTACTTACAGGGTAATAATAAATTAGATTTGAACTGTTTTTCATAAGAATACCGTTGATATTTAAGGAGGAACCTTTCCATTAGCATTATTTGCTACATATCCTCATGATTTCCATATTGCTATTCTAGGGCCATCATATACTTTATTGTAATGTTGAGATACTACATTCACTATTGGTTTAAAATAATACTTGTCTTGAATGAAATAGCTGAAACGTCCCAAGTCTCTTATGTTACCTGCTTGTCTTATCCATTCCATTTTACCTGCTACTGTAGTACCACTTTTAACTAAATATGGTCCTTCAAAATAAAAGGCTTTTTCTGTGTATGGAACACGAACATACTCAATGTCATCCTCACTAATAAATCCATAAGCAAGATTTGCTGCACTCTGAGTTGGCGTAATTGGATGACCTTCAGATATGGCAAACATCCTTCCGGTTTCAAGTGCCGTATCCAATCCATATGAACCAGATGGTACGTAGTTCCTGCCCCATATACCTGCAGCATAGGTATCATGACCCATGTACCAATATGCATCAGAACCTCCTGTTCTGCTGTGGTTATAATATCCTGTGAAAATCACAGACATTAATATTATTGCAATTAAAGCTAAAGATACATGCTTTTTTGTGTCTGCTATAGATACCACGTTTGCAAAGGCAACGCCGACGAACAGAACAATGAAAAGCAACAGCATAAAAGCTCCATACGTGTGTGAGTATATGGTGGGGGTAAATAATGTCAGCATAGCAAGTAACAATAGATCATTACGTGTTTTCTCTTTTTTCATTAGAAGATAAATGAAGCTGCCTGCAGCAAGAATTACTACGGGACCAACCTGTCTTGTAATTGTTATTGCAGAAGTGATAAGCCAACTGTATCTTGAACCGGAATCAATTAATGACCTGCTCAAAAAAGGTAAAGCTATAAATGCCATAAATAAGAAAATAATAATATAATGAGAATATGGCATTATCTTTTCAAGATAATTCGTTTTTTCAAGTGCGAGAATACCTATATAGGTAAAAATAATTGGGATTAGTATAAAACCATAATGATGAATGGCAAATTGGAAAACGAATAATAGTATTAGCAAAAGTATTTTTTTCAGTATATTAATCTCAGATAAAAGTAAAAAAATAAATAGTGGTAACAGGACAATAAAAAGACCTCTTGTGCTAACTTCCCATGTAGTGAAAAGCATTACTCCTGGAGCAATCGAAAAGAACAAAGCTACTCCATATTTGAAACTAAAATTTGGGAATAACCTGCCTGCTAAAACGTAAGCTGTAAATATGGAAATAAGACCTGTTAATATACAATATATTAGAATGACAATCTCCATTTCTATGCCCATCAATTGATGCATTCCAGACAAAACAAAAGGTACAGCACTGGCATAAGAGTAAGCATAAAAACCGAAAACTGAAAGCCAATGAACCCACCATTCAGCACTTCCGAATATTGATATTGAATTTGCAAGTGAGTGAATGAAGAAAGAATCATACCCCTTTTCATGAGGGATACTCGGAAGCCTGATAGCCACATTTAAGACTATTAGCAAGAAAAAAAGGAGATATCTTCCACCCTTTGATTTATTGTAAATGTTGATTTTTTTTATAGCTTCCAGCATAGCATGTCCTTTATAGACTTTATTGTAATTATATCTTATCTAGATTATCCGTATTATTTACATGAGTTTATATAATATTGTTTCTAACTCTTTTTTGAAAAGTAATAATTAATTATTTCCTTGTGTTTGTTTCGATTATAAGACCTTACTTCCAGCAGGTCGATCTTATTCCTTTTTTCAAGGACACTTTTCAGGTAACCGTGGCCATAAGATAAGCCGATGTAAAAAGGATAAGATAAACAATATTTCATGAACTTTAACATAACATATAAAGGATGATAATCTCTGAAATAATCAGATTCGCCTTTAACTCTATATCCTTTCCACAAGCCTTCGGCACTGCTTGTGCGGCGGGTTTGCAGACCCAGGACATCGTCATATTTTCGAGTTTCCCAACCATTAATGGTTGCCAGAACGTTTGATACTGAGTCTGCAGAGTAACTTATTGGGAAGCCTTTTGATTGCTTGAGGCACTCTATTCGCCACATCCTTAATCCTCCTATAGGAAGATCATTCCTTCCCTTTTCAAGAGTTGATATGTCATTAAAATCATAGACCACACTTCCACTTGCAACACCTAATCTAGGATTTTTTTCAAAATTATAGAGCAATTTTTCGAAGAATTTTTTTTCCAGAACCATGTCTGCATCTATCAAAGCTGCGTATTGGCATTCTGTATCCATTTCTTCACACATGACAATTGCTTTTTTAAGTGATTCATCAACTATTCGTGCATAATGGAAACTCAGATCACGTTTAGCATCTTCACCTTGAATAACCTTTATCCACGCATATTTTGTTTCAAGATCGCTTAATATCGTATTAGAACCATCAGTGCTTCCATCATTGTATATCAGCCACAATATAGGCACTATACTCTGATTAACAATGGAATCTATTAAATTTGGAAGATTTGATACTTCGTTTTTACAGGGAGTTACAATAAAATAATTTTGTGATTCCATAATAAACCCAACTAAACCCTTTTTTCGATTTCATCAACTATGTATTTAACAAGATCAACCTTTTCATCAAGCATTAATTCTCTTTTTTTATCCCATTGCATTTGATGGTCTTTATTTTCTATTATTAAAATGGCTTTCTTAAGTGCTTCTTCTTTATTTATTAATGTATAACATAGATCATATTTATTTTCCAGTTCGTCCAGATATCCACGCTTTGTATTTGAGACATAGATCGATGGTACACCAAGTATGGCCGCTTCGGATACCATCGTTGCCCCTTCACCAATGCATATCTTTGAATAATAAAGTATATTATGAAAGTCTTTTGGATCTATCATCAAACTGTATTTATCGATGTGTTCCCAGTTCTTTTCTTCAGAGAAGATAATGATTTGACCATAATCTTCAAGTTTTTCAATATAATCCTTCAATTCATTTTCCGAAGTAAAGGAAAAACCCTGGGCATTAATATCATGATGTGATGAAAGTGCTGACAGGCGAAGTAAAATATATGTTTTTTCTTTAAGACCATACTTTTCCAGAACATGCCGATCCGGTGAAAAATATGAAGAATGTAAATATGCAAGCTCCAGATAGGAATCAAATCTTTTCTGCTTTTTTCCAAGTTCAAGGTTAAATGAATTTGAAGTATATACTGTGTCTGTAAAAGGTAACATCAGATTTATAGCAAAACTTGCTATTTCAGTATCAATAAATGCAATATGGGGTTTCCTGAGTATGCGACTTACATGCGCAGAATAAGGAGAGCCGAAACTTACGAAGATGTCAGGTCTATATCCCCTGGCAACTTTGAAAAGCCAATAATCTATATAGGGAATACCAATCAATTTCTTAATAAATTTTGAATAATGAGGCCCATATTCTGCACTAAAGCCCTGCTCTTCGATTATCTTTTTTGTATTCTCTTTTGCCCTTGCCACCAATTTGATATCGTGACCTTTTTCTTGTAAAGATAAGATCACATTTTTGAAGACATTAATGTCCTTAGGGTGGCTGACATCAAGCAATATTCTCATTCATATCCACCTCACCTATCTTTTTAGCAGGGACACCTGCAACTATAGTAAAAGGAGCAACATCTTTAGTCACAACCGCACCGGCTCCAACTACAGAGCCTTCTCCTATCGAAATGTTAGGCAAGATGATCGAACCGGCACCCAGCCATGCATCATTACCTATATCTATCCTGCCATGGGACGTTTTTACATAAGGAGCAATCCTTGAATAATTTGGAGATGATGATGAAATAAGTGTGACTCCAGAAGAAATAGAGACACGATCACCAATACTTATATTTTTCTTATCAGATAAACGGTCAATGATGGTCACCCTGTCCCCGATATAAACATCTTTTCCAATGTAATAAGAAGCAATTCTGTAAAGACCAAGCCTGCCCTTATTTGAAGGGAAAGATGCCGCAAGGAATTTAGCTACCTTCTTTTTGATATTGTGTAATCCCATGATAAGTCTCAGTTTGAATTAAAACATACTTTTGTTTATATAATCATTTACTTTTATTGTTTTCATCTAAATATAGGTAGTCTTTCAAGGAACCTGAAACTTTCAATAAATCTTTTTTTGAAAGTGTATAATGATTTGGTACAGTAAAAACCCTTTTTGCAACATGTTCTGTAAAGGGACAGTCACCTTCATATCCATACTTGATTTTTGCAATCTCAGGCGTCTGACTGAATAACGTGGATGTATCTACACCTTTACTCCTTAAATACACACATATCTCATCCCTTTCCTCATCTTTTGGTGCAAGAATAGGGAAAAGGTAATAATTGCAATATGTATTTTCCTTCTCTATAGGAAGTGAAAAAGCCGTATTCTTCAATTCATCAAGTAAAAACATTGAATTATTTCTTTGAGTTTCTACTTTCTTTCTGAATTTTTTGAATTTTTTGACCGCCAGAAACTGATCAGATTTATTTATCTTTTTAATAGTAAAACTTTTTTTATCCATCAGATCTACTTTTCCCTCTACACTAAGCCCAATTGGCAATGCAAAAAGACCAAACCAAGGTCTATGGTAAAAAAATGCCCTGGCATACATTACAAGCAAATGGGTGAGTTCATCCACAAATGAAGGGGAATCAATGGAATCTAAAAAAGTCGATAATTCACCTGGATGTAATTTTTTATTAACAAATATCATACCTCCTCCACCGGCAGATAGATATTTTGGAAGGCTAAAACATGAGAAATCACCAAGATTACCTGTAACATTATCTTTATATTCACTGAATAAAGAATGAGCACAGTCCTCAATAATGGGAATGTCAGATGCAATTTTCTTAATTTCATCCATATCAGCAGGTCTTCCAAAGGTATGGATTACTATCAGAGCAGCAATATCCTGGATTTTTGTCTTCAGATCAACAGGATCCATAGTGTAGTTATCATCGATATCTATAAACTTTGGAACAAAACCTGCATTTATGATTGCATCAAAAACAACAGTGCATGAGTATAAGGGCACCCCTACCTTTGATCCTTTTGGAAGATCCAGTGATTGAAGGATCAGACTAATACCTGTTCTGCTATAATTTGCAAAATAAATATTCGAATCCGATAGTTCAGATCTGATAATATCTAAATTAACATCTTTATGTAAAGCAATAGCACCTAAACCAGACAAAAAGTCCTTGAAACTATAATCTATATTAAATCTTGGAATAAGAAAAGGATTTGGTTTCATTGTTACCACTAACTCTATCATCCAACATGCTTCAACAGCTTTGGCCCAAGTACTTCCAGCATTGAATCCGGAAGTTTTTTCCATGTTTTCCTTATAAGGCCTGTCTTTGCATCATTTCTATTTTGAGACATTAGTTTTGGTTGTTCCGGATAATAATAATAGGGGATCTTAAAATTATTACAACCCCACTTGCTCTTAAAACTTAGCAGACTCTCATTATTTGGTTCGGTTCTTCCAAAATCGAAATGCTTGAAACCATTATTACAACCCCATTCAATGGACCTCCAGTACAGGAGATTATTTGGCATGAGGGAGTTATATGCATCATCTGAGGCAATATAAGCAGGCATAACTACGTCTTTGTAAGTGTAGAACATCAAAGTGGAGACAACTTTATTCTCATGTTCAGCAACCCATAATTTAACCATTCCCTTATCTTCAAAGCTATCCATGATGCTTTTAAAAAATTTCAGGGAAGGAGCTGGAGAGCCGTGTTTTTTTCGGGTCTGTATTTTCAACTTGTGATGTTCCTTCAGGTCATTGGAATCTGTTTCCGTGCGTATCTGAACTTCTGATCTCACTGCTTTGTTGATAGCCCAGCGGGTTCTGCGGGAATCCAGTTTTTTCCAGTTGTCGTCCGGATTTGTAGATAAGTCCAGAATACTCGTATTGAAGTAAAGGTTCTCTATTAATTCTCCTTTACTGACAACAGTATCTGAAAGTTTTTCAAGCATTTTCATTTCAACATACTTACATCCAAGATCATCAGATATATTCTGAGATTCATTAATCAGTGCAAGATATGCCTCATCAGACGTTGCAACTGGTCCACAATGATAGGAAAATGGAAGTGAGACCACACGATTACCGGTAATTTGGCTCTTTATTTGGAAAAGAGGTAATATTCCGCAAATACCGTTATCATTCCTTGCCATGAGATATTTTGGCTTGAAACGATATTCTTTTGCCAGAATATCTCTCCACTCTAATGTATGCCATATACCTGCACGACCTTCTTTTTCGACAAAGTCTCTCCATTCACTTTCGTTTTTATTTGATAGATACTCGACATCTACATGCATAAAATCATCTCCATTGGGTTGTGCAAGCCACCATTATCTATTATCATTCTGCCCCTTACTCCTCATTCCTCTGTACCGTATAATCCCGGCTTTTCCAACATTTTTCAGATTCTGCATGACCAGTTCCCGGGTCCATCCCGGTATTCCCTCACACCACCTGTTGGGATGGGCAAGTATGCATATCTGGTCCACTTCTTCGGCTTTTACCAGATCTATAACATCATCTGTAGTTCTTATCCCTTTGCAATACGTGACATTGAGGCAGTCGTCAGGGGTTTCCAGAACATCCTTGACGCGTATGTTACGGTCTGCCCAAGTTCGGCCGGTGTCGGTAAGATAAAGCACTTTTGAATAATCGATAGAGAAGTACGGCTCTCCTATAAGTCCGAAGTCTCTGAAATCGTTATCTTTCCACATGTCCCTGTTTGACCATGATGCAAGGGGATTGCCGTGCATACAGGCAGTTGTAACATCAGCATACTGGCGCAGTTCATGCAGTTCGGTTTTGAATATTTCAAGTGCCTTTTGAACATCGCCTTTTGCCTTGTCCATGACCTCGTAATGGAAGCCCACCTCGTGACCCAATTCAGCTACTTCCTGGATCGCAGCAGGAATGAAGACATCCTTTACATGTCTGAAATAATATGTTGACCTTATGCCAAATTCGGCTTCAAGCCGGGCCATTGCAAGATTTCTATCCACTGCACGATCCACATCATGGCGCAGTATAATACATCTGTCCATTGGGGATACGATGTAATCGTGCACTGCAGTTGTTCCATATTTTGTTGAGCGTATTGCTTCAAGCAGTTCCCTGTATTTGGACAATGTAAAATCTCTCAAAATAGTACCTCGCTTTTATAGTAGACAAACAATACAGATAATTTATATTTACTAATCTTAGTAAACTCCCTTTAAAATACTTTGACATGATAGTATAAAGCATGATACCATAATTGGAATATAAGTATAATGCGATTATATATAAATATAGTACATATACGTAAAAATGATGATAATGATTATTTTAGCCAATCCAGTCAATTATATATACTATTTTGATGATTTAAACTGTAGGTTAAAAAAATGCAGGACGAAAATAAAAACATAATCCTTATCCTGATAGTACTTGCGCTCTTCACTGGAGCCACCATTGAGCTCAGTGAAGGTTCCACTATCATTGGTATATTGCTGTTTATCATCGCAGCTGCGATGATTTCAAGAATAAAGCTTACAGGGGACGATGCTGTCTTTAAAAACTCAAAGATGCTCCTCTTTGCCGGGCTGTTCATAATGGCAGCAATTTCTATATACAACTTTGTCACCAGGGACAGCATAGGTACTCTGGACTCCATGACGTTTATGATAGGTGCCTCTCTTTTTGCCATGGGTACCTCCAGGAAGGACTTCCGGCAGATCGGGGAGTTTGGTCTGTACATATCTGTGGTGTTCACAGTCCTTTACTTTATATTCTACACATTGTTTGGCATGATGAGCATTAAATTCCTTCACCTTTTCGATCACTACTTCGTGCTCATGCCAACAGTCGCCTTGCTCAAACTAACCAGCATCCCCGTGGAAATAGTTGCCATTGAGACCATTACCATTCAGGGACTTACGGAAACCATGACCATAGTTATCGGTGGACCATGTTCAGGCTTATACTCCATGTTCCTGCTGGTGGGTATAGTAGTGGCTTATTCCAGGATGGAGATGATCAAGCTTAAGAAGTCACTCATGATACTGGCATTTGCTGTTTGTGTTGCCTATATTGCTAATCTTGTGAGAGTATTCACGCTGTACGTGGTTGCCTACTACTACGGAATAGAAACCATGATGATATTCCACACTCACCTGGGATGGATACTCTTTGCAGGCACTGCAGGCCTTATCATGTACATCATGAACCGCAAGGACCTGCTCAGTAAATAACCCTCATTCTAAATCTGCGGTCCACATTATTGAAGATCGCAGATGACGGCTTATTTATCATCATTGCAATAAAAGGAACACTGAAACTATCCCTTGCTTACTTTTCTGCAAATATGCAGCAACTAGCCCTTACTCCACTATCAATCTCTTTTTGAACAGGTGTCTGGCTATCACCATTGCTAAGATCAAAAGGAACATATAGCTAACAGCTACACCCATAATAATTGGCAGGTTCCTGGAAAAACCCGAAAATATGAACACAATAGCTACGATTACAAAAAAAAGTACCACTGCGTAGGAGACAAAACTGAACAATAATGCCTTCTGCCAGTTTTTAAGAAGTTTAAACACATCCATAATTATAGAGAACATAATATTACCTTCAAGTATTATTTTTATATTTTTGCTCTATTATGCCCACACGCTCATCAAGGGTCGGTCTGATCATGAACATGGAGGAATATATATCAAAAAGATCATTCATCTGTAAAGGATTCAACATGAAAAGGTTCACATGGCCCGGATTGAAATACTCAGTGCAATGTAACTTAATATAATTATTCATCTTATGGAGAGAATCAACCAGTTGATTGCTGTCTGTCATTACACGGGCTGCCAGTTCATCGGACTTTAAAGTGGAATTGACACTAAAAAGATGCAACGTCAGGGCAGCTGGCAGGGAAAGCAAACCCATTGCAAGAAATTTGGCAAGGCGGGGAGCAACATCATTTTCCTGGCCAAAGCCAGCCAGCATGGCCATCCACATAACTGCATTAGAAAACGATATAATAGTACCTGCAATAAGAGCCACAATGGTGTTCACAGGTACGGAGCCTGTAGATATCTTTGCAGCCTCGCATGCGAGTACTGCCCTGAGCTCCTCCTCATCCAGTATCTCCAGGGCACCATCTGAAATGATCACTGTATGTCTTTTGGTATTACCTACGGTGAACACCATGGGTGTGGGTGAGTCAAATAAATATGTCTTTGGACAGGGGATGGAAAATTCCGATGCAAGTGAAGAAACCATGTCATTGATCCCTTTGTGCTTTGCAGGTTTTGTCTTTCTGCATGTATACCACCGCAGCAGTATCTTAGGAGAATACCAGAATAAAGCGATACTCAATAGCAACAAAATAATAATGGAGGTAAATGCTATGGAAGTACCGCCCAAATAGAATACAATGGGAACTATTGCCAGTAAGGGTATGGCAAACAGAACATATAGTCTTTTATAAATAATAATACCTCTCCAATTGCCGTGATTATAAGGGACTTTACATTATAGGTTTATATATCTTGATTTGTATCAACTTGCATTAATTTGTTACTATGATTCTGTAAATAAATATAGATGCTTAGAATAGCAATCCATACTTATATATTTTAGCAAGATATTACGATTACCTGGCAATATAATAAATATCATAAATGGGATAGATAATACTTCAATAAATAATACAGGACGCAGTGAACAGATGCTGAACCCTAAAAAAAGTTTATACACCCAGGACCTAATACTCATACTTATCCTGTCCCTACTTTCAATAGTCTTTGTTCTGATCTCTCCTTTCAATGAAACACCCTTTAGAATAGTCTTCGCACTACTGCTCATATTCTTCATACCCGGATATGCGTTCATATCGGCTCTATTCCCCGGAAACAGAGAGATATCCGGAATCGAACGATTCACATTGAGTGTTGGTTTTAGCATCGTCATCATGGTCTTTGATGGTTTTATAGTCAGCACTACAGAATGGAAATTCCGGCCAAATTCTATAACAATGTCACTTGTGATCCTTACATTCATATTTCTGGTCCTGGCATACGTCTCCAGGAGGCGTATTCCTGAAGAGGAGCAGTTCAGTTTTTCATACAGTGAATTTATCAGTTCGTTGAGCTCTGATTGCAGTGCCGACATTGATACAGAACAGATAGAGCCACAAGAAGTTGAAACGAATAAAAAATTCTCCCCTAAAAACCGTAAAAAAATATCTTCAGTGCGTAAAAGTAAGCCTTGTAAGTTAACAGATAAGCAAAATACGTTTGGAATATCTCCCAAAGTCACAAAAGCCCTTATGATTGCAATGATACTTTCCATTATTGTAGCAGGCTCAATGTTTGCATATGCAAAAGCAACCCGAGAAAAAGAAACATTTACTGCTCTCTACATCCTTGGACCTGACGGAAAGGCCGAGAACTATCCGGGGAACATTTCTGCTTCAAATCCTGCCCGCATAATTGCCGGAATCGAGAATTATGAGCATACAGATCTGAACTACATATTGCAGGTGAAACTGGATGGTATACTACTGGAGGAAAGGGAAATAACCCTCGGCCATGATGAAAAATGGGAGCAGGAAATACTAATCACTCCGGAAAGGTTCAGGCAGGGAAGACAGAAGCTTGAGTTCTTGCTCTTCAAAGAGGAAGTTGACAATTTTGTATACAGGTCAGTGCATCTATGGGTGAACCAGGAGATAAGCAGCGAAGTAATTGAAACACCTGGCTCCACTGAGATCGATTTCATAGATCTGGATAATCCGGACATGGAATCGGATGAGGGATGGACCTTCATCTCAGGTAACGAGACCAGCGTTACAGGGTCGTATGTGAACGGATCCGGAATATATTCTTCCAGAGCTTTTGTGATCAACAACACCTTTGAAGGAAATCACATGCAGGGAGGATACGAACTGAGCCATCTGGAGCAGGAAATATATAGTGACAGGAAAGAGGATGTACTGCTTTCGGCGTACCTTAAAGACAGCTACACAACGGGAACTGCCGACAAAAACGAATCCCAGTTTAAGAGAGTCACATTCAATAACCTCATAGTATGGTCTGATGGTATAAACGGTGACGAGGGCTGGCAGCACCTGCAGGTCCCGGTCACAATGCAGGAAGGAAAGAATACACTCACATTCACCCTGGCACAGAATCGTAACATGGATCTCAAAGCAGTTGAGTTTGCTATCGACGAGATCAGCTTCATGCCGCTCTCAGCGATGTCACCATATATCAGGGATGACAACACCGTTGAATTCGACCTGCCCGTGTCCAAAGTACTCCCGTTGCCCGTAAGCGTAGGCCAGAGCAATTTCACTGTCAGCTGGAATGGCACCGATAAAGGCTCAGGTATCTATTATTATGATATCGATTACAGCACTGATGGCATTAACTGGAAGAGGTGGCTGAGCAAGACCTCGGATACTACTGCTGACTTTGAGGGTAAACAGGGCAATACATATTATTTCAGGTCAAAGGCAGTTGACAATGCTCTTAACGAAGAGATAGAGCACCAAGTTGCAGACACCAGTACAGAAGTGGATTCCTCAGCTCCCAGGTTAGAACTTGATATCACTCCGAATCCTACCAGTGATACCACATACATTACTGTAACATCAAGCAAGCCTTTGATGGAAGTGGAATGTAAAATAGTACCATGGACATTCGGCGATACCAAATATTTGAAGCTTGCAACAAATGATAACATAACATGGACTGCAAAACACACCGTTAAATTGCTGGATACTTACAATGTCGAGGTCAGTGCAAAGGACCATGCCAATAATGAAGCCTACACCTTCGGTACGCTATACACTGATGAATCCCTGGAAAAATTAACAATTAAGATCGACCCACAGAAAACTTCTGACGATGTAGAGATTGCCATTAGATCCTCTACAGCCCTGAAGGAAGAACCTTCTGTAACAGTGAGGGACAGAAATGGACGTAAACTCGATGTAAGATTTGAAGATCTATCTGATAACGAATATACGTATCTGGCCACAACAGATGATGAGGATCTGGATTATAGCATATCTGATGGCACAGCACGTGTGACGGTTACTGCAAAAACAGTTGATTCTTTAAGCCTGTATGAAGAAGAGACTTTTATTATTGATAGGGTGGACCCCAAAATAAATAGCTTCAGCCCGTCAAAAGGTGAAACAGTGAACACAGGCAATCCATCGATCAGGGCTTCCTACTCTGACAACCGTGCAGGTATTGACAAAACAAAAGTGACACTCCAGGTAAATGGAGTAGATGTCACAAATGCTGCTGAGATTGATTATAGCTCAATATCCTATATGGCTGAGGGACTGGAAAACGGAGCGGTAGATGTCCGCTTAATTGTCAGCGATCAGGCAGGGAACACTGTTGAGAAAAAATGGACTTTCATTGTGTCAACATAATAAACCACGAATATCATCATAATGATGAGCATCATTTTGAACATGGGCTACAAATGTTTATATAGATAAAAAACAATGGTATACATGGCAGTCGAAATCTTAATAACAAAAAGACAGTCAATATGTTTATAACAAAAAGGTGGTACGAAAATGAAGAAAATATTAATAATAGCCTTCATAGCTTTTGTAGCTATGGTAGGATCTGCATCTGCGATACTGACGCATGATGCAGCTGTATGGAGCGCGGATGGAACAGGTGCAGCTTCTAATCCTGTGCAGATAAAGCCGGGCCAGACAGTCACCCTCAGTTACCACGCAACTGAGTTGATGGATGGTTCAATTGGCAAGAGTGCAGATTATAGTTACCAAACTGGAGTTATCAGCGGTTCAGGTGTTGCTGGTGATCTGGTTGTCAATTTTGCTCATCCAGAGTTTACGCCCACTTCAGCCCCAGTTTACACTGACATAGGTGTAATCGAGCTAACCATGGATGAAGAAGCACCATATGGTACAATGTATAAAGTCACTGTTCAGGTAGCTGATAATGAAGAGGCCTTTATATATGGGCAGGCATCAAGGGGAGTAGAGGCAATTCCTGAATTCCCAACCGTTGCACTTCCAGTAGCAGCAATCCTCGGTCTTGCATTCTTCATGCAGCGCCGCAAGGAAGAGTAAGTTAACAAACTTACTCCAATATTTTTTTATTTTTTTTCTGCTGTTTTGTTTTTTATTACCTCGACTCTAACATTTATATTCTTTCAACTCCATGCTTCCATGAATAAAATCAGAAGATGATAATCATGGAAGAATTGATCACAAAATTATCAAATGCTCACGGAATATCCGGTAGCGAAAGGGACATCAGAAACATCCTCGAAGAAGAACTCAAACCATACGTGGATGAGATGAGGACCGACAAGATGGGCAACCTTATAGCTGTCAAAAAAGGTGAAGGACCATCCATCATGCTTGCAGCACACATGGATGAGATCGGACTTATGGTCAAATACATTGATGACAATGGTTTTTTAAGGTTTGTCAAGATCGGCGGATGGTATGATCCCACATTGCACAGCCAGAGGGTTATCGTCCATACGACAAGCGGCCCCATCCCGGGAGTCATTGGATCAAAACCGCCACATGTCATGAAAGAAGAGGACAAGAAAAAACCAGTCAATGCAGATGACATGTTCGTTGACGTTGGTGCAAAGGATAAGGAAGATGCCCAGAAGATGGGAATCATCATAGGCACTCCTATTTCCATGGACCGTGAGGTCAAAAAACTTGCAAACGGCAAAATAACCGGCAAAGCATTCGACAACAGGGCAGGCTGTGCCATACTCATAGACGCCATGCGCCAGATAGCACAGATGGATATAAAGGCAACTGTCTATGCCGTTGGTACTGTCCAGGAAGAAGTGGGTCTTAAAGGTGCACGCACATCAGCATTCGGGCTTAATCCTGACATTGCAATTGCACTGGATACAACCATTCCCGGAGACCATCCGGGTATCGAGAAGAAGGATTCCGTGCTGGACATAGGCAAAGGCGGAGCCATCACCATAGCTGACGCAGCAGGAAGAGGGATAATATCTTCACCCCATGTCATCAGATGGCTCACAGAGACCGCAAAGAAGAACGACATTCCATACCAGACAGACGTAGGGGATGGCGGTACAACTGACGCAACAGCCATTCACCTCACAAGGGAAGGAATACCATCCACAGTCCTTAGTGTCGCAACAAGATACATACACTCACCTGTGGAAGTCCTGGATCTTGCAGATCTGCAGCACTGTTCTGACCTTGTGGCAAAGGCAGTTCTTAGTGTAAATGACTATTTCTGAACATGGGGGTACTTTCCCCTTATTTGTTTTATGATGGAAACAAAACAGTACAACTATCCCGCCAAAGGCGGCAGAGTCCATCACTGCTGCTGTAGGAATAATAATTAGTACTGACATTGTAAAACTTACCCAATCTCCACTTCGATTTCCAACAAAACACCGGATCTGAATGAAGGCTGGTGAAAAGATAATCCGACTATAACATGATGAATCGTGATAGATTAGTCGTTATACATATATATCATTTCAGTGTATCCAACTAAGCTGCTACTAAGTAGCAGACAAACATTGTGAGGGATTGTATTATTCGAAAATGTCCGATTTTTAGACACAACTCTTAGAGATGGTGAACAGACACCAGGTGTATCACTTAGTATTGAAGATAAAGTAGCTATTGCTGCAAAGTTGGATGAACTTGGTGTAGACGTCATAGAGGCCGGCTCGGCCATCACCTCCGAAGGTGAACGCGAATCCATTAGAGCCGTTGTTGCTGAGGGATTGAGTGCAGAGATATGCAGCTACTGCAGGATAATGAAACCAGATATTGATTATGCACTGGCCTGCGACGTAGATTCTATCCATCTTGTGGCTCCGGTTTCAGATCTTCACATCAATGTAAAGCTTAAGAAAGACAGAGAAACCGTTAGAAAGATGGCTGTGGACGTAACAGAATACGCAAAGGAACACGGTCTTATTGTTGAGCTTAGCGGAGAAGATGCTTCAAGGGCAGATCTTGATTTCCTTAAGTCACTATACAATGACGGAGTGGAATCAGGAGCCGATAGATTATGCTTCTGTGATACTGTAGGATTGCTTGTTCCTGAGAAAACAGAGCTTATCTTCAGCGACATATGCTCTGCAGTAAAAGCACCTGTGAGCATTCACTGCCATGATGATTTTGGTCTTGGAACCGCTAACACCATAGCAGCCTTAAGAGCAGGCGCACAACAGGCGCATGTTACTATCAACGGTATTGGTGAACGGTCTGGCAATACAGCTTTGGAAGAAGTTGTCATGAGCCTTGAATGGCTTTACAAATGTCAGACAGGGATCAATACGAAAGAGATCTTCAGGACCTCAAGACTTGTAAGCAGACTAACGGGATTACCTGTGGCACCAAACAAGTCACTTATAGGTGGCAATGCTTTCACCCATGAAGCTGGTATCCATGTGCATGGACTGCTGGCAGACACAAGCACGTATGAGCCGATAAAACCAGAAGTTCTTGGCAGAGAAAGAAAAATAGTACTTGGTAAACATGCCGGAAAAAGTTCAATTACACTGGCAGTCAGGGAAATGGGATTTGAAATCGATGATTCCCAACTGCACGAAATACTCAAACGTGTCAAGGAGTTAGGGGACCATGGTATGAGAGTCACCGATGCAGACCTGGAGACAATTACTGACACAGTGCTCAACATCAAGAGGGAAGCAAGAGTAGTCCTTGAGGAATTCACTGTTGTTTCAGGTAACAAAGTAACCCCAACTGCTTCTGTTAGAATGAAAGTAGACGGAAAGGAAGTAGTAGAAGCAGATATTGGAACCGGACCCGTTGATGCAGCACTTGGAAGTATCAAGAAAGGAATATCCTGCATTGCCGATGTGGAACTTGAAGAATATCATGTAGACGCCATCAGCGGAGGAACCGATGCTCTTGTAGAGGTTTTAGTAAAACTCTCTAAGAATGGAAAGATGGTAACTTCAAGAGGCTCACGCACAGACATAGTTATGGCCTCTGTTGAGGCAGTCCTTAATGGAATTAACCGCCTCATCTGAATTGTCAGAAATTATAATATAGGTACTATCCATTTACACACAGACTTGATTTAATACAACAAACCGCAGGAACTGCGGGGATAGCCTGTTGATACTTAGTAGAGAACTACTATTGAGCAGGAAGCCCTGACCCTTTAGGGTCTGGGTAGTTCACTTACTTAATTTGAAAATCAGAGGTTTTATATGACTGAACCGACGGAAAAAATGATAGGTGCAAGAGCCCTTATCGAGTGCCTGTACAGAGAAGGTGTAGATACAATCTTTGGTTACCCGGGAGGCGTACTGCTCTCCATATACGATGAACTCTACGATGCGGATATCCGTCATGTATTAGTCCGCCACGAACAGGCTGCTGCCCACGCAGCAGAAGGATACGCAAGGGCAACTGGGAAGACAGGTGTCTGCCTTGCAACTTCAGGACCAGGTGCAACAAACCTTGTAACAGGTATTGCAAATGCATACATGGACTCCATACCAATGGTGGTCTTCACCGGACAGGTACCAAGCTCCCTGCTTGGAAATGATGCTTTCCAGGAAGCAAACATTACCGGCATCACAATGCCAATTACCAAACACAATTACCTTGTACAGGATGCAAATGATCTTCCAAGGATTATCAAAGAAGCGTTTCATATCGCATCCACGGGCAGACAGGGACCTGTACTCATTGATCTTCCAAAGGACATCACTGTCCAGGAATTTGATTTTTACTACCCTGATAAAGTAGAACTACGAGGATACAAACCCACATATAAGGGTAACCTCCTGCAGATAAAAAAGGCAGCTTCTAAGATAGAAGGGTCAAAGAATCCTGTTATTTATGCAGGTGGCGGGGTTATTAGTTCAGATGCAAGCAAAGAGCTTCTTGAATTTGCAGAGAAGATCAACGCCCCTGTAACAACAACCCTTACAGGAATGGGTGGATTCCCTGTAGAACATCCTCTGTTTTTGGGAATGCTGGGCATGCATGGGACCAAATATGCCAACTATGCTATTCAGGAATCAGACCTTTTGATCGCAGTTGGGGCAAGATTTGATGACAGGGTCACGGGCAAGCTAAAAGCATTTGCATCCAATGCAAAGATAATTCACATTGACATCGATCCTGCAGAGATATCAAAGAATGTAAAGGTAGATGTACCAATTGTGGGGGATGCGAAGTGGGTGCTCCAGAAATTATTGGAGTATTCATCACCAGCACAATCCGAAGCATGGATCAATAGGATAGATCACTGGAAAAAAGACAATCCCCTCTACTATGTGGAACCTGCAACTGGCAATGGAATTAAACCCCAGTATATCGTTGAGCAGATAAGTGCGGCATGCAAGGATGCTATTATTGTTACAGATGTAGGACAGCATCAGATGTGGGCTGCCCAGTACTTCAGGTTCAGCAAAGCAAGGACCTTTATTACTTCCGGAGGACTCGGAACTATGGGATACGGATTACCTGCAGCCATCGGTGCCAAGATAGCAAGACCTGACAAAGTTGTCTTTGCTATTGCAGGTGACGGCTCATTCCAGATGAACTCACAGGAACTTGCAACGGCAGTTCAGGAAAATGTGCCTGTAATAGTATCCATTTTCAATAATGGTTACCTTGGAATGGTCAGGCAATGGCAGGAACTCTTCCACGGCAAACGCTACTCTTCAACCTGTATACAAGACAGCGTTGATTTCGTAAAACTTGCAGAAGCATACGGTGCACTTGGACTTCGGGTCACTACACGTGATGAAGTGCGTCCGGCCATTGAACAGGCCATCGCTTCAGAAAGACCCACAGTAATTGATTTTGTTGTGGAGTGCGAAGAGAATGTATCCCCTATGGTGCCGGCTGGTGCTGCAATTAACGAAATAATGAATCTGGAGAGCAAAGAATGAGACACACACTTGCAGTTCTGGTTGAGAACAAATATGGAGTACTCTCAAGAGTCGCAGGCATGTTCTCACGAAGAGGTTATAATATTGACAGCCTGACAGTGGGAGTCACTGATGACCCCACCATGTCCCGCATGACTATTGTTGTAAAGGGGAATGATGATGTCATGGAACAGGTCACAAAGCAACTTAATAAGCTCATTGATGTCATCAGAGTCATAGACCTGCGGGCAGAAGATTCCGTTGAAAGGGAACTGGCACTTATCAAAGTTAAATCAGATGTCAACACCCGCTCTGAGATTATGCAGATAGCAGACGTATTCCGTGCCCACATCATCGATGTTGGTTCAAAATCCATGACCGTTGAAGTCACAGGTGACGAAGGCAAGATAACCGCCATTGAACAGTTACTCAAACCCTTTGGAATAAAGGAAATGGCAAGGACCGGGAAAGTTGCACTTAGTAGAGGAAAGAAGAATTCTTAATTATTCAGAGACTTATAGACATTTCAATTAAAGAGGTACATACAATGGCAAAAATGTATTATGATAAAGATGCAGACATTAACTTACTGAAAGGTAAGAAGATCGCAGTATTGGGTTATGGAAGCCAGGGGCATGCACAGGCACAGAACATGCATGACTCAGGACTTGATGTGACAGTGGGCTTAAGAGAAGGTAGCAGGCGCTGGAAACAGGCCGAAGAAGATGGACTAAAGGTCATGACAGTTGCAGATGCAGCAAAAATGGCTGATGTGATTCAGATACTCTTGCCAGATGAAGTGCAGTCACAGGTATATTACGACGAGATAGAACCAGGACTTGAAGCCGGCAACGCAATCGTATTTTCACATGGATTCAACATCCACTATAACCAGATCATCCCACAGAAGGATATCGATGTCTATATGGTAGCCCCAAAAAGCCCGGGCCACCTTGTCAGAAGAACATACAGGGACGGAGCAGGTGTGCCGGGACTTATCGCAGTCTATCAGGATGCAACCGGCAACGCAAAGAACATGGCTCTGGCACACGCAATGGGTGTAGGTTGTACACGTGCAGGGGTATATGAGACATCATTCCGTGAGGAAACCGAGACCGACCTTTTCGGAGAACAGGTAGACCTATGTGGTGGAGTTGCCTCACTTATCAAGACATCTTTTGAAGTACTTGTTGAAGCAGGTTACCAGCCGGAAATGGCATACTTTGAAACATGCCATGAACTGAAACTCATCGTTGACCTCATCCACGAGGGTGGCCTTGACAAGATGTGGTATTCAGTATCCAACACAGCAGAGTACGGCGGAATGACAGTTGGTCCTAAGATCATAAACGAGCTTTCCCGGGAAGCTATGTACGAGGCCCTTGAAAGAATACAGAACGGCGAATTCGCTCGTGAGTTCGTGCTTGAGGACAAGGCAAACAGACCAGTCCTTACTGCAATGGAAAGACAGGATCGGGAACATCCATTAGAAGTCATAGGTAAAGAGATCAGAGCCAAGATGCCCTGGTTGAACAGTGAATTAAACGAAAAGTAGACCTTTTGGTCTACACTATTTTTTGTTAATAGATAACTATTCAGCCTGATAAAAACGCTATCTATAACAATCTTGACAAAAAGTTGAAATGTAAATTTCAGTATGAACATTTATTTTGATTGTTACTATTGATTGTTTTTTTGATTCTTAGATTGTTAGTGGGCAGATATCTCCATTTCGATGAAATCAGCACCAATAGGCAGATTGTGCTAGGCTGAATAGTTACGTTATTTTTATCAATTTGGGTTTGAGTAATACTCGTATATTTTGCCCTTAGAATGCATTGATCAATCTTTCATTGAGCTTATGCCTTTCATCTTTAATGTCTGCGATCTCAGCTTCTACCAGGGTTTTTTGATGCATCAATTCTGCTTTTGCATCTTCATTGACCACATTTTCCATTTCCTCGATGATAGCATCTAATTTGTCCTCGAGATCCATGAGTTCATAGCCTAGTCTTGTTGCCTTTTTATCAAGCTCAACAATATCTTCATTCATCGTACCCCACACCAACTTACAGTTTAAATGATAGTAATTTAATAGAGTCTACTCTTGGTGAATATATCGCACCTGCACTTCTTAATGAAGCAAGAGCATCCGACAACTCAAACGGTGTAAGCAGAGATATTTTTTCAACATCTGCCATTGAAATGCTAATATCAATACCAAAAGTATCCTCTAATTGCAGATACAATTGAGCTGCTTCTTTGGATAAACGGAAGATCTCACCAGGGGAAAGATTGGATTTCTGGAATTTAGAAGCGTGTGCAAACATGTCCATCCATATATCAAATCCTTCACGTATATTGGAAACAGAAACTTCATTGCTTAAATTCATTCGGGCAATACTTGAGCCTAGTTTAGGAGCAGCTGCACCAAGGTCCTGCTTGTAAACAAAATTGCTTGAATGTGTGAATGTTTCTGTCATCTCATATATTTGGTCAGTCAGGCATTTTTCTGCCTTTTCTGAGATTTCCGGTTGAAACATTAAAGCATCCAGAAGATGAGCCCTCACAAAAGGTATCTCAAAAGATACATCAGTAGAATAGGCAGATTTGGGACGCATCTCAACATCAAAAACAATAGGCACATGTACAAATGTTTCTTTTGGCATTAGTATTGAAAGATTTATTTCCCTGCTGCCTGATGGGTTAAGGTTCTTTTCAAGTTTAGAAGAATGGTAAAAATAAGGAGACTTTGCATTTTTAAATTCCCTGGGAATTAATTTCTGTAAAGAAACAAAGGAATCCCAACCGCTTTTTTTTGCAATTATTCCTGAATCAATACCACCTTTTTCATTGATACCAATTGCATTTGAAGAAACAGAACACATCGCAAGACACTGAGAAATACTGTCCCTATTTTCATCTGCATTCTGAAATGGATGCCTAAAGAAACTAAGATACTCTTCCTGATCCATTACCTTTCTGTGAAGGAGTTTTTTAGGATCGACCTTTTTCCACGCTTTAACATGCCTGACATCAATGTTAACAAGATTAGCAAATGTGCCCCTGACAACTCGTTCTGTTTCAAAGGAAGTAACTTTGATAAGATCATTATTGTTTGGTGTCGGAACAGATTCATCGCTTATTATATAAAACTCCCTTTTTGGTGTTTGAAGAAAAGGAGAAGGATCCAGATAAAAAAGATACCTGCTTCGGCCATCGAATCGAACAAAGCCCATATCATCATTATCAAATATGAGCTTGTGCTCCACACCTGAGAGCTCATAACCAAACTCGCGGTTTTTCAGGCTTTGTCTTCTGACCATATCATATCCTTGATTTATTGCTTGATAAGGTTTATTCCTCTAATGCAGCTAAGCTATAAGTATCCGGAAATTAGTATTTTGAGTATTCATATCACAAAATATGTAGCAGAGGTCGATAGAACATGAAAGGAACAATTGAGACTATATTATCAAGGCGAAGTATCCGTAAGTTCAGATCAGAAGAAGTCAAAGAGGAAGATATCAAAAGCATACTTGAAGCAGGAAGATGGGCACCATCTGGCCTCAATAACCAGCCATGGAAATTCATTGTTATCAAAAACAAAGAAACCATGAAAGAACTTGCAAGCTGCACACACTACAGCAATATCATTTTGAGTGCACCGTTATTGATAGCTGTTTACCTTGACCTTGATACGATGTATAATAGGACAAAGGATATACAGGGCATAGGAGCATCCATACAAAATATGCTTCTGGCATGTTGTGATCTTGGACTTGGGGCAGTCTGGCTGGGAGAAATACTTAATAGTTCAAATAAAGTCAACTTGATTCTCAACTGTCCTGATACTGTGGAGCTCATGGCGGTACTTGCAATAGGCAAACCTGCAGATAGTGGGAAAAAGAGTACCAGAAAAAATCTGAGTGATATAGCATACAGTGAAAAATATGGGGAGTTATTTTAATTAAAAAATGGAGGCTGAGACGAATTGTAAGTAAGTTTATGTGTAATTGGATCGATTGGAGGTGGTAGATTTGTATGGCCTATTTATATTGAAGTATAATCAGGAAATAGGCTTACAATTCGTCTCTAATTCATAGAATGGTTTTAATCATATATATACGTTTGTCAGTTTTAAGGCTTAATCAAGAAAAACTGATTTATCACTCAATCAATTTTGCTTGCTATCACTGGATTTCCTTTTCTTCCCGGCACACTGACGATTGGCACAGAACTCCACAGCATCCTTTTTTTGCTCTTTAACACGGAGTATGTGCCACCCACAATGCTCACACAGATTGCTAAGAACTGTAAGTCTACCTGATTTAGGAACCGATTGTGTGTGTCCACACCTCTTGGTGCAGCCAAGAAAACGAGAATCTTTCACAGATATGACGAACATCGAACCATCACAAACAGGGCACGGGCCTACAATCTCAGGAGGGAAACATTTCTTTTCCATGTCACACGTAAAACAGGGACCAATTCCCACGGCCCATTTATATTTGTTGCCGACCTTAAGAACTGCAACTCCACCTTTACTGCACTCCTGAGAGTGCAGGACTGTAAGTGCACCTGCCTTTGGCAGAGGATATGTATTCTTACATTGCGGATAGCCAGTGCAGCCTACAAACCTTCCTTTATCGGTTTTGATCATATGCAGTATCCGTCCACAGTCAGGACAGGTTCCTATCATATTCTTTTTATCAGTACTTACCTGCTCATCCGTAATAGTGCCTGCCATTCTTGTAACGATTGCATCCTTGCTTGAATTTAGCTGGGAATACATTTCCTTGATAAGTATGGTCCCTTCATCAAGGGCGGCATCAAGTGTCTTTTTTCCGTCTTCCACATCCTGTATCAAAGCTTCTATACGAGCTCGTATCTCTGGTTTTACAAGTATTGCTACAGTTGTATCCAGTGTATCCATCAAGGTAAAACCCGTATCCAGAATTGAGATCGTCTTACCTTTTACTTCAAAATAGCCTCGTTTCTTATTAGTTTCAATATGGCTGGGGGCTGTTGCCTTGGTGCCAATGCCATGCTTGTCCATCAAAGTAAGAAGTTCTGCCTCGGTAAGTCTTTTCGGAGGCTTTGTTTCAGACTTGATGTTCTTTATTTCCTTAACATCAAGCTCTTCCTTTTCATCAATAGCAGGCAGTAGTTTATCATTCTTGCTCTCAAATGGATACACATCAAGCCATCCGGAATCTTTTAGCACCGATCCAGTGACATCAAATATTTCCCCACCCACAAGTATCTCAAACCTTGTTTTTTCAAATACAGCTGGTCCCATGAGGTTTGCAAGAAAATGTCTTACTATAAGATCATAGACCTTCCATGCATCCGGCATCCTGACGCTCCGTTCCAAATCATCCCTTAATGCTGCTTTTATTGGATGGATAGGGGGGTGGTCATGTCCATCCTTAGTACCGTTCCTGCATTTAATATCCCCGGCAGAGAGTATTGAAAGCGCATATTTTTGGTAAATACCTGATGAAAAAGATACCAATGTCGAGCGGAAATCAAAATCATCAGCATATTTATTGGTCTCTGTCCTTGGATAGCTGGTAAAACCTGAAAGATACAGCTGCTCTGCTGTCTCAAGGGCATTTTCAGGACTGATATTCAGAAACTTGGAAGCACGCTTTAGAAATTCAGTTGTGTTTAGCGGATATGGGGGACTTATGAGGGCATTTTTTACGGTTTTCTTGTCCACAAGACCTTTCTTACAATTCTTTATCCGGGTAAATATTTCATCGGCTTTTGCTTTTTCAGAAATATGCCCGCCCCTGTAAGCACCTGTAAAATCTGTATCATTTTTATTGAAAACAGCCTCTATTTTCCAGAAGTCCTTTGACTGAAAGTTCTTTATAAGTTTCTCTCTTTCATAGACAAAACCACAGGTGGGGGTCTGACAAGGACCAATCGATATTACTCCTTTGGTGCGAACCCTCTCCCTGACGGCAAGGGTCATGAAACGGGTAAACGCAGCACCCATTTTCAGATCAAGTATCTGGCGTGCTTCTGCTGCCATTGCCATATTATAATCAGGCTCAACGAGATCTGTAAAAGCTTTCTTTATCTCACTTGCAGAAAGTGAAGAAAAACGTGCTCTTTTAACCGGAAAGGAAGCTACTTTCTCAGCAATAGCCTTTGCCTCAAATCCTATATTTTCCCCTTCCCTGTCAAAGTCACAGGCAAGGACAACTTCCTCAGCACCTGCAGCAAGAAGTGAAATGGCAGCAGCGAAGGGTTTTTTGGTGACGTTCTTTATAGGATCCGTATCAAGCAGGATTGCAGGGTCACATTCACGCCAGTTATTGTATTTTTCAGGAAAATCATAGCCCATAATGTGTCCGGCAAGACCCATAATCCTCCATTCTTTCCCATTCATTTTAAAGTCGTACACTGCAACACCCTCCACAGAAGCGCGGTTGAAATGCCCTTCACTGAGTATAGCTGCTATCTGAGAAGCTGCCTTGTTCTTTTCCGTGAATACGACTATAGACATGCTGCTCCCTTATGCTCTGCTATTAGATAAGAATTGAGCTTGCAGGGTGAAAGTAATATACATAACTCAGGTATTGATACATATTAAATAAGTACTGTGAAAGATATATATGTGGCAAGAATGTATCTGCACCTAAACAAAAATACTGCATAGCGGAGCTACAATGACACTAATGGAAGATGCAAAAAAAGGCATAATAACACCTCAGATGGAAGCTGTTGCCAGAGATGAAGGCATTGATGCTAAAACAATCTGTTCCTGTGTTGCCAGGGGAACCATCAGTATCCCCAATAACCCTGTGAGGGACTGCAAGGTCGTAGGTATAGGTAAATATCTTAGTACAAAGGTAAACGCTAATATCGGAACCTCTCGTGATTACATCAATATTGATGAAGAAGTTGAGAAGGCAAAAACTGCAGAAACCTTCGGTGCCGATGCACTCATGGACCTGTCCACAGGCGGAGACCTTGACCTTGTAAGGAAAAAAATAATGGATGCTGTGAACATTCCTATGGGCTCTGTTCCAATATATCAGGCTGCAGCTTCAAAAAAGACTGTTGTGGACATGACCTCTGATGATATGTTCAATGCCGTGCGCAAACATGCAAAAGATGGTATTGACTTTGTCACCATACATGCCGGTGTTAATAAGGATTCCATGAAGAGGATCAAGCAAGCTGACAGAATAACAGATGTCGTAAGCCGTGGTGGCTCATTTACTCTGGCATGGATGCTGCACAACGCAGAAGAGAACCCGTTCTATTCAGAGTATGATTACCTTATGGAGATTGCCTATGAGTATGATATGGCTATTAGCCTTGGAGATGGCATGAGACCAGGCTGCATCCATGATGCTTCTGACGGTCCTTCCTTTATGGAATTCATAAGCCTTGGAGAACTTGTAAAACGTACAAGGGAAGCAAACATACAGTGTTTTGTGGAAGGACCCGGACATGTTCCTATTGATGAGATAGAGCTTAGCGTGAAAGGAATGAAGAGCCTGTGTCACAATGCCCCAATCTATCTTTTGGGTCCGCTTGTGACAGATATCGCACCCGGATACGACCATATAACCGGAGCCATAGGGGGCACTCTTGCTGGGATGCACGGAACTGATTTCCTGTGCATGACCACACCGGCTGAGCATCTGGCATTGCCAACTAATGATGACATCCGCGAAGGAACCATCGTTACTAAAATTGCAGCCCACGCAGCAGATCTTACAAAAGAAGGACAGAAAGAGCGCGCAAGAGCAGTTGATGATAAAATGGCACATGCACGTAAGGACCTTGATTGGGATACACAATTTGCCCTTGCATTAGATGGAGAAAAAGCAAAGAGCATAAGAGATAGCAGGAACACAGGAAGTGGAGCATGCTCAATGTGCGGTGATCTCTGTGCTATGAAAATAGTAAGCAAGGCACTTGAGGATGAGAAAAATAGCTGACAATATCGTCAGCTACTATTTCTATATAACGTAGCTCTTTTAAACATTGAATGATAATTTCAATTTATGAATCTCACCGTCCTTCTGGACAATAATACGATCATTGACCGTTATTTTTTAGGTGAACCAGCTGTTTCCTATTTAATAGAAGACAACGGAACAAGGATACTTTTCGATGTTGGATACTCTGATGCCTTTCTTCAGAATGCATACAGAATGAAAATTGATCTTCTTGATCTGGACCATATAGTTTTGTCCCACGGTCATCTGGATCACACATGGGGACTTGATTCTATAGTAAGGCTGTTTACTGAAGCAAAGATAGAAGGGCTTGTGCATTCAGAACCCACTGTTGTTGGCCATCCATTGGTATTCAATAGTAAAACCTACGCAGGTCTAAACGAGATCGGAAGTATCATTGGTGCAGAAAAGCTCTCAAGGATATTCAAGCTAGAACTAAGCCGTGTGCCTTTGTGGCTGACTAAAAGCATCGTATTTCTTGGAGAAATCCCAAGAATCTTTGATTTTGAGCTCGAATCACTGGAAAGCAAAGTCATAATCCATGGAAAAGAAGAAGAAGAAGACAAGCTTTCTGACGATACTGCCATTGCTATTAAGACTGAAAATGGTCTTGTCATTATCACCGGTTGTTCACATTCAGGAATTTGTAATATAATCGAGTATGCTAAAAGTGTTTGCAACGAAAACAGAGTTGTAGATGTTATAGGAGGATTTCATTTGCTCCAGCCACCAGAAGCAAAGATCAGCAGAACAGTTGATTACTTCAACAAACTCAATGTCCGGGAAGTTCATGCATGTCATTGCACAGACCTTATGTCAAAGATCGCTTTATCTAAAGTCTGTAATCTAAAAGAAGTGGGTTCTGGTCTTCGACTCGAATATTAGAAAAAAAGGACCGCAATTGGTCCTATCATTGTTTCTTGAAGCACATGAACCAGTCAAGACAGTATTTGTCTTCATCTTTTTCTTCCATCCTTTCCTTAGCAGCCCCACATGAACCTGGTGGTGGGATGATAACGTCATCTCCCGGGTGCCAGTTGGCAGGAGTTGCCACATTTTCAGCATCTGATTTTTGCATTGCGAGCAATAATCTTTTTATCTCATTCATATTGCGTCCGTTAGACAGAGGATAGTACAGAATAGCACGTATCTTTGCCTTTGGATCGATCATAAATACTGCTCTGACAGCTTGAGTATCTGAGGCATTTGGCTGCAGCATTCCAAATTTTTTTGCAACATCCATCTTAAGATCTTCTATAACAGGAAAATTAACTTCAACATCCTTCATTCCATTATATTCGATCTTTTCTTTGATGGTTCGCAGCCATGCAATGTGTGCATAGAGACTGTCAATGGAAAGTCCGATAAGTTCTGTATTCAATTCCCTGAATTCTTCCTGCATTGTTGCAAAGGTCATGAACTCAGTTGTACATACAGGTGTAAAATCAGCAGGATGGCTGAAAAGGATTACCCATTTTCCTTTGTAGTCTTTTGGGAAATTGATTTCTCCCATTGTTGTTTGTGCTTTAAATGACGGTGCATCATCGCCTATCAAAGGCATATATACAGATAATGATTGGTTTTTGTCGCCAATTCCTGACCTAATCTTCTTCAGATTACTGTCAAGGTATTCGTTAATATCCTTAACCTGTTTGTCAAATTCCTTTTCTAATTCCATGTCTTTTATGTTTCTGGAAATGTATGTTTTCATATCATTGAACTGCTCTTCAAGGTAACTTTTTGTGTCTTTTTTATCATCCATATTTTTCTCCACCGTTCTAAAGAAGTGTGAACTACAGAAACAGATTTTAAAATAATATATATCTGCCACACCCAGTAAGTATTAAGGCTTTTAAAGATAAGAACTTGCTCATTGAATACGTTAATTTGGGACTCAGCTTACAAAGCTATTGAGTTTTTCTATTAGAAAAGGAGTTTTTGGAGCTTTGAGACCTTTATCAGCTATGCTTTTCAGCTTTGGGAAAAAGAACTCTTCTTCTTTGGTATGGTGGCATCGGTCTACAAAAACAACCAAAAATTCATGTAACTTTTCAATATGTCCGGGGTAGATGTCTATTGCATTATGTTCTTCCTGTCTCAGGTCATCGCTAGCCAGCAGGCTTAATCCCTCCCTTTTTTTATATATTCCATCAGAACAACTGCGTTATTATATTTCTCATCTTTTGCTGCATAGAGTAGGGTAACATCATTATCTTCTGCCCTTTCAATGACCTGATCAACATATTCTGTCTTTTGATCCAGTTCCCTGAAATAGCGTTCTTTGAATCCTTTCCACTTACCGGGATCATGAGAGAACCATTTTCTAAGGTCGTCGCTTGGAGCCACTTCCTTTAACCACATGTCAAGTTCTGCCTTATCCTTACTAATTCCCCTTGGCCAAAGTTTGTCCACCAGTATTCTGATACCATCCTCTTGTGACGGTTCGTCATAAATTCTCTTTAACCGAATCATTGTTTTCATCCCAATTAAGCAACTACAGTTTATCTTGTTGTCTTCTTAATTATCAATATTTTGGAGAAAATAGACAGAAAAAAGAAATGATCTTTAATAAATAAAGATCCAGTTGAAATAATAACATCAAATGTTGTTTTCACATAACAAAGAATTATTCTGCCCGGCCTTTCTTACAGAAATACATGGATGGTTTTGAACTTTCCAGAACATATTCTTTCCAGACATCACATGTATTGCAAATGCATTTTTTGTCAGGATCAAGGTCCTGGCAAGTTGCTTTACCTGTGGAACAATAGATTCCGGGAACATCTCCAGCGGCCGGAACGTCGTTTCCAGACAGATCGGCCATCATCTTTTTTGAACTTTCAAGCTTATCCTGTGCGCATTTACTGTCCGCCTGAACAGGGCATACTGAACACATGCATCTTTCAATATTTTCTTTCAGATAAGGCACTTTTAAGTTTTCATCTTTATTCATTTAACTACTCCCCTTTTATTGGTAACATTTCAATATATCCCGAATCCTAAGCAGTTACAATTAGAAACTGTTCTAATACTCGGAATTTTTCGAGATATTTTCGGATTTTTTGAAATACCCACAAATAAACATAGTTACTTAACTATAAAAATATATGCTAAGCTAACTGTTCAGATCCCGATTGCCAAACTTAGTCAATATAATATTTTTTTAATTTTAGAGTGCTGTGGAATAATATAAATATCATACAGGCAGATATTCATTGTAAATAAAGTGGGAGTTAAAAATATGACTGAACATAAAGAACTTGAGCACAAAGAATTACTTGGTAGTATGAGCGACAAACTAGGATTCACTCCGCAGATCCTTGAAACCCTCGGGGACATAGACCCTGAATTCCTAAAGAAATACAATCGTTGCAACCATAAGTTGTTATCAGATGGGGCATTGCCTGCAAAGACGAAGATACTGATGGCTCTTGCTGTGGTCGCATCCAAACAGTGCGAGAGATGTGCGGTTGTCCAGATGCAAAGCGCCCTCAAGAACGGCGCCACCAAGGAAGAGATCATGGAAACCATGGACGTAATATTTATCACATCCGGCGCACCTGCTGTTGCAGCCTGCAGGGATGCATTGAAACAGTTAAAATAAATATAGATCGTCACATACATTTAAATATTAATAAACAAGGGGAGTTCTATGAACCGTTTACCAGATTCAGAGTTAGTTATGATACCAGGGGGTACATTGATTACTGATACTCCTGAAAAAGGACGTGAATTAGCTATGTTAATAGCTCGTCACACAGTCCATAACATTCAACCAGATCTTGATGTCTTAAAAGAAGGGCGGAAGATATATTCTATAGATCCTGATAGTCTTATTGCAGCAAGCCAAGTTGTAGCGATTGAATTTCAAACAATAGCTGCAGCTAATAATTACTGGAGAAAAGATAAAAAATAAAATTATGAATCCATAACTGATACCCTTATTATTAAGGGTATTAGTTATTATAGTTCCATTATTAAATTGAGTGGGGAAATACAATGGCAATGAAAGAAAATAAGTTAGAGGATAATGTTGATGGCGCTTATTATGTGGACGATGACTGTATTGGGTGCCATCTGTGTGTAAACGAAGCACCGGAAAATTTCAAGATGAAAGATGATGATTCCACTGCATATGTTTTCAAGCAGCCTGAAAACGATGAGGAGAAAACAGATTGCGAAAATGCACTTGATGCCTGCCCTGCTGATGCTATTGGAAATGATGGTTAAGAGTGGAAAACAATAATATCGCATGTTCTTAGTTTTGCTTGTATTTTGTCGCTATAAACAAAATTAAGAACACATAGATTACTTTTTACGTCAAAGTTGGGATATTTTCTCTTTTGTATCATAATATTTCTGGCGGGTTTTATTGCTCAGATCAAAACAAGAACACTACCTTTAATTACATTACAATCATTGTTAAATCGGGGAATTATTAATGAACAAAATTAAAATTGGGGATAACATAAAGGATTTCACATTAGAGAACCAAAAAAGAGAAAAAGTACATCTGTATGATTTCAAGGACAAAAAAGTTCTGTTATCTTTCCATCCACTTGCCTGGACAGGTACCTGTGCAGAGCAGATGAAGTCACTGGAAGAAAATCATGAACGTTTTAAAGATCTAAACACTGTGGCTTTTGGTATAAGTGTTGATCCTGCACCATCGAAAGAGGCCTGGGCAAAAGATCTTGGTGTCACTCACATAGATTTCCTGTCTGATTTCTGGCCCCATGGCGAAGTAGCACAAAACTATGGTATATTCATGCAGGAAGAAGGAATGTCAGAACGGGCTAACATAATTATTGATGAAAATCAGAAGATCATATTTTTCAAGAAATATCCAATTCACGAGCTTCCCGACATTGAGGAACTAATAAGGGTACTTGAAGGATAATGCTACTTGGGAGATTAACTGCTTTTTAATAAATAACCTGTTTATAGGATTTTTACACCTGAAGCAAAAGTCCCCTTGCGTAAGCTGGAGGATAAATATAACTTAGCATCGTATTTTTTCTATCCAGCAGATTTTTTTGGATTTGGTTATTTTGACTTTTGCTGCATTACTTACATTTTTGTTCTAATGTAAGCAACTCTTTACTTGTTTCTCTTTACCATCCTCTGAATCACTTTTGCCTTGCCCAGTTTTAGCAATATACTTGCTTTTTAGCAACCACAACTCTTATGTATTTATAATGATGAACTCCCACCGACTGAGCAAGAAGGAGGAACGAAAACGGATAACATCACATTTTTGATATACGCATTCAGTTCCCTGTTTGTCATAGTCAGCCCAATTGGCGCAGTTATTACATTCGTATCATTGACAAGTGATATGATGGTGGATGAAAAAAACGTACTTGCTACAAAATCTGTAATCCTTGCCTGCACCATTGCTTTGTTTTTTGCCATAACCGGAAAAATAATACTGAACTTCTTTGGAATAAGCATTGACGCGTTGAGGGTAGCTGGAGGAGTATTGCTTTTTACTGTGGGCTTTGATATGATACTTGCAAAGGTTTCCCGTGGAAGCATAACAGATACAGAAATAAACAAATCAATGGACCGCAGCGATATATGGATATTTCCCATTGCTCTACCGCTTTTAGCAGGCCCGGGCACCATCACTACTGTAATTGTTCTTATGGGAAGTGCATCTTCAATATTACAAAATATGTTAGTCATGTTTGCAATTATTTTCACTTTTGCAATGACCTGGGTATTGCTCCATTTCTCCAGAAGAGTGTACAAATATCTGGGACATACCGGAATGCTGGTATTTACAAGGCTTATGGGTTTGTTACTTGCAGCAATGGCTGTCAATTTTATTTCCCTTGGACTCTGGAATATCTACACATCATTTCAGTGACATCTGTTTGCATCTATATGTAAGCACAACAATCACAATGATTTTATCCGATTATAGCATAAATCAGATTAAGTGTGGGTAACGAAGTGCCAGAAGAAAGGAACTTTCAATGCAGATCAAAAGGTGATGAACACAGTGTTCCACTTGAAGATATTCTGAAAAGAATTGATACAACAGCCACAGGCTTATCTTCTGAAGAGGCAGTTCGAAGAATAGCTCTGTGTGGAAGGAACGTTTTTGAAGAAACTGGGAAAGAAAGTATTCTGGTCAAGTATTTCAAACAATATAAGAACTTCTTTTCTCTTCTGCTTTTATTTGGTTCCGTACTCTCGTTTATTGCTGAGTGGCTTGACCCGGGACAGGGTAATATTTTCATAGCTATAGCCTTGCTTGGAGTTGTGATACTCAATAGTAGTTTCACATTCATCCAGGAATACCAGGCTGAAAGGATAATGGCAAGTTTCAAAGATCTCATACCGCCAAAGGCCCGGGTTTTTCGGGACGGGAAGATCACAGATATACTAGCCACCGAAATAGTGGTAGGTGATCTTGTCTACCTTGAAGAAGGTGACAAGGTTCCTGCAGATGGCAGGATTATCGAAGAGAACTCTCTTAAAGTTGACAACTCGCCGATAACCGGAGAGGCAGAACCACAACTGCGTTCACTGGAATGCACACATACCAGTATACTGGAGTGCAGGAATATGGTTTTCTCAGGAACGCTTGTCCAGACCGGAAATGGTAAGGTCATTGTAGTCGGAACTGGTTCGGATACACAGATTGGCAAACTGGCAGTTCTGACTGAACAGACATCTTCTGTGGATACTCCAATTCGAAAAGAACTCAATCACTTCATCAAAATCATTTCTGCAATTGCCATCTTTCTTGGAATTTCCTTTTTTCTGGCAGGTTTCCTTATTCAGGATACTTTCCTGTCAAACCTCATTTTTGCCATTGGGATCATTGTTGCAAATGTACCTGAAGGACTTCTGCCAACGGTAACACTTGCCCTGAGCCTTGCATCAAAAAGAATGGCAAAAAGAGATGCTCTCATAAAACAACTGGAATCCGTTGAAACATTAGGTTCCACAACTGTTATCTGTACTGATAAAACAGGAACCCTTACACAGAACAAGATGACCATTCATTCCGTTTATACCGGCACCGGACATCTGGATGTGGATAAAAAGCCCCCTCCGCCGGAGATTTTTCTGCGTGTGGCTACCATATGCAATAATTCAAGGCTCACTGAAGAAAAACCCGGATACAAAGGCGATCCCACCGAAGGTTCTTTACTCGTTTATGCCAGTGATTTTACAGATATCGAGAAAACAAAGAACGAATATCCCAGGATACAGGAATATCCGTTCGATTCCAAAAAAGAGAGAATGCAGGTTATCTGCAAAACGCCAGGCGAAAAAAAGGAATCATACCTAAAAGGAGCACCGGAAGTTATTATCGATATGTGCAGCCACATACTCGTTGGTGGGAAAGAGGAAGTACTTGACGATAAACAAAAAAAGGTCCTTGAAGAAGAACACATCGTCATGGCAAAGAAAGGAGAAAGAGTACTTGCCTTTGCTTACAGAAAAGCCGACAGCGCAAACGAATATGAAGATGGTTTCACCTTTATTGCATTTGCAGGCGCTGTAGACCCACCTCGTCCTGAGGTCAGAGATGCCATCAAAAAATGTCATCTAGCTGGTATCAAGGTGGTAATGATAACGGGTGACCATCCGATAACTGCACGCTCTATCGCTGCAACTGTGGGCCTAAGCAATGACCACGAAGAACCAGAGTTGATCACTGGTACGGAACTTGAAGAACTCTCAACAGAAGAGCTTATAAAAAGGCTGAAAGCTCCAAGCATTGTATTTGCACGTACATCTCCTGTACAGAAACTCAAAATAGTGCGTGCTTTCCAGGCATCAGGTGAAATCGTAACAATGACCGGAGATGGTGTCAATGATGCACCGGCCATGAAGAATGCAGACATGGGAGTTGCCATGGGAAGTGGCACGGACGTTGCCAGGGAAGCAGCCGACATGGTGCTGCTCGATGATAACTTTGCAACCATTGTCAATGCAATAGAAGAAGGCAGGATAGTCTTTGATAATATCAAGAAATTCATAGCCTACATCCTCACAAGTAATGTTCCTGAAATATTACCATTCATCGCTTTTGTACTACTGTCAGTTCCATTACCAATAAACGTGCAGCTCATCCTTGCCATTGACCTTGGAACCGATATAATTCCGGCATTATCCCTCGCAGTTGAAAAAGGAGAGGGGGATATTATGAAACGTCCTCCACGTTCCAGGGAAGAAAAACTGTTGACAGCTCAGGTCCTGCTTACATCCTATGGCATCAAGGGGCCTATTGAAGCTGCTGCAGGATTTGCATGCTACTTTGCAGTGCTACTGGATGGTGGGTGGACATGGGGCCAGAACCTTCCATTCACAGATACTCTTTACATGCAGGCCATAACAGCCTTCTTTGCAGCTGTCATTGTCTGTCAGATAGCAAACGTATTCACATCAAGGACCAGACGACAATCCGTATTGACAAAGGGACTTTTCAGCAATCGTATGATGCTCCTTGGCATAGCCAGTGAGCTTCTGATACTGATTTTCATCGTCTACAACCCACTGGGAAACCTTGTATTCAACACAGCAGCAATATCCATTAAATATGTACTCATAGCAGTGCCATTTGCCCTGCTGCTACTGGGAATAGATGAATTCAGAAAGTATGCCATCAGGAAAGACTCAGCATTTGTTACCCGTTTCTTTAAGTGGTAATCCTGGAATGATCTTTATCCTTTCTTTTTATGAAAAACCACTTCAGTATGAGGATAAGCTATTTCCACATCATCGGCTGCTTTTATCCGATCAAATATCTCCTTTGTGATCTTCGTGGAATATTTATTTAACTGGCGGGCTGGAGAAAAGTACTTAATATGTAAATCTATTCCACTTGCCTGAAATTCAAGCTTTATATGGGGACTTTCCGGACTTGTGCTGATAATACCTGCAAGGAACTTACGGGCTGCAAGATCAACTATTTCAATTGCATGATCAAGGTTGCTCTCGTAAGTCACATTAACTATCACACTATCCAGAACAAAGTCATTGTTAGAAGTGTAATTGATGATATTCTTCTCAAAAAGCATCCAGTTTGGGATCATCAACATTCTCCCTGAGTTCTCTTCACCACCGATCAGCCCTCCTATTTCCATTACATGTACATGTGTCAGGTTGATATCGATAACATCACCCTTAACATCACCCAAGATTATCCTGTCACCTATATCAAAGGGCCTTTTAGTGACAACCATAACCCAGGCTGCTATACCTGTGATAGGCTTCTGAAGGGCAAAACCAATAGCTGCTGAAAGCAGACCAAGGAATACACCAAATCCTGACCATGCACCGGAGTATGTAAGAACTGCAAAGAATACAATAAGAAGAGAGATAAAATACCTGAATATTTGACTGAATATATTTATGTTTGTGCGTTGTTTTTTCGTATTTGCCTTAAGAAGAAGCTTTTTTTTTAATTGCTTAATAAAAATACTGAGCAGGACCAGCAATAGAATTACTACAATAACTGTTGCGCTAATGTGCAGTAATTTGTCTATAATGTCCTGCAAATTTAATTCCACTGAACCATTCCATCAATAAATAATCAAAAAAATGAAAGAACAGATTATTCTTTCTTTCCAAGCTTCTTGACCATTCGCTTTATATCAGATGCCAGATCTTCTGCTTCCTTTCCGGTTGCTTGCGCCAGTTCTTTGACCTTATCCATAATTTCCCCTGCATCTTCCTTAACATCGACAGACTTTATCGAAGCAGTGATCTTCTTAATGGCATCAATTATGTCTTCTGTGATATGTGCAGCCTCATCACCCGTTGTTTCGATGAGTGTATCCAGTCCGGTATTTACTTTATCGTAGTTCCTTCCAAGATTGATCTTCTCTGTAAGGACATCGAGTTGTTCACCAAGATCAGAAGCCAGATGTTTGGCTCCATCCCCGGTCTTTCTGGAAAGATCATCAACACCTTCTAATATTTTGTTCATATCTTCACGCAGGTCTATGCTTTTAATATCCCCTGCAATGCCTTTAATTGAAGATTTTACACTGTCAGCAATCTTCTCTGCCTCATTGCCTGTCTTATCAACGAGTTTATCTATTTCACCTGTTATTTTTTGAATTCTTTCTTTCATAGTGACCCCTCCCGAGTCTAACCTTATTAGATTTTTTAAGTTATTAAAGATGTCGTAATCAGCGATGTAAATATAACGGAAAGGCTCTGTAGAAATCCTGTAAATTCCATTTTTAAACTCAGTAGTATTCAATAACTGTATTATTTCAATAGTTTTCAGGATGGGAGCGAAGGAACGTGCCGCCTGCGGCGGGTGCTTGCATTGTTCTTTGTTTATCAATGATTTTGTGTGAAGCTTCAGAAACACAAGGCTGCAGGGAACAATAATTTATAATAATTGGAAGTTATGATTAACTTAAACCATCCCGGAGGGTCCGGCAAAGCCGGCGCAGTCCAAAAAGATGAAAAAATAATCTATTAATTGCAAGTTTTAACTAAGCAAACATCAACAAGTCTTTTTTTCAATAGTGTGCAGGCTTATAATAAAGGAACGTGCCGCCTGCGGCGGATGGTTGTATTGTTATTTGAATAGAAACCCCATCCCGAAGGGTAAGACAAAGCCGGCACAATCCGAAAAGGTGAATGAAATAATCTGTTGCTTTCAACTCTTTTTCTGCATACGCTAATTAAAAGAGTGAGGGTTTCTACAGAGCCAATATAATAGATATTTTTTATTTAACCCTTACAACTATCCCTCTAAGGAGGCGACCTAAGATATCTGAACCTGTTATGATTTTCTTTTCAGAGTCTTTTTTGCTCCAGTAAATGATCAGGTCGTTATCTATCACGTCATCCTCAGAATCTACAGGGTACACCTTTAATTTATGAAGTACATCACCGATCTTTTCATTAGGGTCATTAACAATTATAGGACGATGGCAGTAATGATAAGGATTGAACGTCTTCTTTTTGTATATCCCATCCCTTAGGAAAGAACCTGAATCTATGGCCATCACTGGTTCATTTGCCTCATTCACTACTATGGCCCATTTTCTTAAATTGAAAGCTAACTTTTCCAGTAATGTGTTGTACTCTGGTTTTTCAGGAGATGGAAATATAACAAGACCATCAAAGATAGGCAGGGAAATTATGCTTGAGGGGGTGATCACAGAACCTACCTGTTTGACATAAAGATCATCTATGGAAAGGAAGTTCAAGGCACCAAGGCCTTCAAGACGGTCAATATCACTACTTTCTGAAATTATATGCTTATTGAGCATAATTTTGAGGGAGCGCTCTTTGAAGAATTCCATTTTCTCTTTTCCAAGCCACAAATCCAGAATCATTGAGGATGGCTTTGCAACCGGATAGAGTAGCACTATGTATAATTTTATAAGTGGGGCTAACATAGCTCCAAGTTTTAAGGAATTTCTCGTGAAATAGGCCTGCGGAGCTAGCTCACCAAAAAGCGTAAGGAGAACTGTAGATAAAACAAAAGCTGAAGCTCCAGTCATTACTGAATCAGTCAGCAATGTGAGAAGAACATTGATGCCAATATTACCCCATAGTAAAGTAGAGA
Organism: Methanolobus sp.; assembly: GCA_034008115.1. GTDB lineage: Archaea > Halobacteriota > Methanosarcinia > Methanosarcinales > Methanosarcinaceae > Methanolobus. The sequence continues at coordinate 30,810 of JAVEPM010000003.1, read as the reverse complement.
GCAACAGGTGAGAATTGTGCCTTAGTTCCAGTACTTTCCTTGCGTTCTCATTCTTAGCCTCAGCCTCAATCTCAAGACGAAGACGACTAAGGCCGAACATGCCTATTGTAAGACCGGAAAATATACCGGATTGAATCAGGCAAAGAACTATTAAAAACCATATTATTATGTCATTCATTATTATTCCGCTAAGGTGGTGTTTCAAACCTCAGGTCCTGTATATGGATATGGAAGTAGTAAAACTTTTCTGAAAAAACATTGTTTCATTTTTATTGTTAAGTGCAATGTTCTGTGATATGTGGTATTCAGATCCAAATGACATATAATATCATATTCAGTATCATATATAATATCATATTCAGGAACTTTTCTCAGATATTTTCATATATAATCAGTGGCTCTATTTAAGAAGGAGACATTTAAGGGAGAAAAGAAATATGCTGGAAAGAAAATGCATAATAATAGCTGGTGAAGAGGCCGGACCGAAGTCCAATAAGATGGGGGGCATATGGAATGTTATTGATGCCGAAGCAAAGAACCTTGCCAATCTGATAGGCGAAGGTATCATCGATGAAAAAACAGCACCCAGTATAATTGTTGCTGGTCCTTACTATGGTCACAGTGGTTCTGACTGGAATAAAGGGCTGAATAGAATCACCGATATGAGTGGTTTTGAAGAGATGGAAGATGAAGGCGAGATATTTGAAACCATCGAAGAGATAAAAAAGAAAGGTATCGATGTTATTACCGGAACGCAGCAGGTAAATGGTGTCAAAATAATTTATCTTATGTTCAGGACAAATGATTTTTGCAGGGTCAGCACAGAATACAAAGGACAGGAGATGTGCCTGGCCAATATGATCAAATCAGAAGCTTATGACTTTATTAATCTGGATTCCATGGCATATGAGGACATGGAAAATGGCATGGAGTATACTCATTATCTAAATCTTTCCTATTCTATTTCTGAATTTGTAAAAACACTTGTAACACTCCGGGAAAAAAGCTCTGAAGACTTTAAGGATAAAGCCATATCTGAATTTGCAGCATCCCTCATGCCTGCAGTCCATGTTTCACTTCATTGTCACGAATTTGGCGTATTCTACGCTCTTGCCCGCCTTAAGAAACTGGGAATAGGTATCAATACCGTTGCAACATACCATGCAACACTTCCAGGCAGGTCCGCGGGACATCGTTCAATTCAGAAGATAAGAGAGAATGACAGCTCATGGGATAGCGGAGTTCCGATCAATTTCACAAAGCTCGAATCCCTGTCCGCATACTCCGACGTTGTAACTGCAGTTGGAGATTCGACGCGTAAGGAAATAAAACTCTTTTATGGCATAGATTCAATAGTTGTCCGCAATGGAATAGACAGCGACAATGATGGGATAGACTGGGATAAAAAGATAGCCTGCAGGAAAAAAATACAGGAATTCCTTTCTGAAAAGATATACAATGTATATGACAGTAAGATGATACCAGCTGACAGGATAATTCCGATCTTTTCAATATCCCGCATCGAAATTGAGAATAAAGGATACCCTGATCTGCTCGATTCCCTTGTAATACTTGACAGGATGGTTAAAGCTGAGATAGAGGCCGGCTATCTTGATGAGAACTATCGTGTAGTCTGTTTCATTGTTGCTGCCCATGGACCTAAGACAAATCTTCCTGAGAACTTCCCCATAAACCTTCCTGAAGAAGTACTGGTTGGAGAAGAAATCCGTCTCCAGCAGATGATCACGGCCAGAGGACTGGAATGTTCTAAAATACCTGATGGCAGCAGGCATGTTACTGCAGCATTGTACCCACAGTGGATATCCGACAATGATGGTGGACTGAACATGAGTCCGGAAGAGTTCATGGCAGGATGCATCGCTGGAATATTCCCTTCAAAGTATGAGCCATTCCTGCTTACAGGACTTGAAGCAGGAAAAGAAGCAACTCCAAGCATTGTCAGTAAAATATGCGGATTCAGTGATGCACTCAATACCCTGAAAAGACTGGTAATGGGAATGGGAGGTGTGGCCGTTGTGGACAATATCAATCTTCCATATCTGGAATCAATTTCAGATTACGCCCTTTTCATGCACTACTTCATTGACACATATACAGATGATAAGGTGAAATATAATCTTCTTTGTCAGGAAGCAAATCTCCTTGCAAAGGACATGAACTGGGAAGAACCCATCAAAACATATTATGAGCTTCTCACGGGTACGAGGATGAAATAAAATGTCTGAGATACGCAAACATTATTTCCTTGAAAAGTATTGCATAATAGCAACCGGGAGAAGTAAAAGACCATCAGCACCAAAAGCCTGTGGGGAGGATGTAAGATCTGATAGCTGTGTTTTTTGTAACGGTCATGAGGCTGAGACCCCGCCTGCAAATGCTGTGTACAAAAATGGCGAAGTACTCAAAGATACGGATGAACAACGCATTACAGACTGGGACGTAAGATGTATTCCTAACCTCTATCCTGCACTATCTCCTGATGCCCCTGAAGTCGACAATTCATCATTTGAAGTCAAAAAAGGATATGGATTCCATGAAGTAATTATCGAGAATCCGCTTCATGAAAGCAGAATGCATTTGTTTTCAGACAAAGAGATGCTTCTTCTGATGAAGGTGTACAGGGATAGAGTGATGCACTATCAATCACAGGAAGGGATTAAATATGTTTCGTTATTCAAGAACTGGGGAAAAAAAGCAGGTGCATCTCTGGAACATAGTCACACACAACTAATAGCGGTCCCCATAATGCCCCCCAACATCACAAAAGAAAGAAAGGTAATGGAAGAACTGGAAAAATGTCCTTATTGTAAGATAGTTGAAAAGGAAAGTGAAAAAGAAAGAAAGGTATATGAGAATGCTGATTTCATTCTGATAGCACCATATTTTTCCAGGGTTCCCTATGAAACGTGGATACTCCCCAAAAAACATGTGAATCATATATCAGCCTTAAATGATGGAATGCTCATGAGTCTTGGAGACTGCATAAGGACAGCAGTTTCATTACTGGACAGGACAATACCTGAACTGGCATATAATTACATGTTCTTCCAGATAGAACATGACCTGAGTTACCATCTTAACATTCGTATAGCACCGATGACATCAATAGCAGCTGGCTTTGAGAAAAACACAGAAATATACATAAATTCGATGCCCCCGGAAATAGCTGTTAAACACCTGCTGGAGAAAGCATAGTAAATGTGTTATAAAAAGTGATCAAATGAAAAAACAATTACGGATAGCCATGTTCTCATGGGAGAGCCTTAATGCTATAAAAGTTGGAGGGCTGGCCCCTCATGTGACCGAGCTATCAGAAGCTTTGGCATCGATGGGACATGATATTCATATATTCACCCGAAACAATGACATGCTCCCCTATGAGATTATCAATGATGTGCATTATCACCGCGTGTACCACTCTCTTGACGGTGGGATAACACAACAGATGGACAGCATGTGTGATGCCATGCATACGGCTTTTATCGAAGCCTCTAAGACTTTTGGTGATTTTGACCTGACACACGTGCATGACTGGCACCCTGTGAATCTGGTATGCAGATTGAAAGAGGAACATAACATTCCTTTTGTAATCACCTATCACAGCACAGAATGGGGAAGGAATGGGAATCAGCATGGCAACTGGTGGGAAGCTATGGAGATCAGCCACCTTGAATGGAGAGGAGGATATGAATCATCCCGTGTAATAGCCACATCCAGTATTTTTAAAAACGAGGTACAGCACCTTTACAAGATACCTGATGAAAAGATATCCATTGTACCTAATGGAATACACGAAAATAAGATGCAAATGGATGTGGACCCTGGACAGGTCAAATCAGAATATGGGATACATCCGTACGCTCCTGTTGTCCTTTTCGTAGGAAGGATGAATTACCAGAAAGGACCAGATCTTTTAACCCGGGCTATTCCCGAGATACTTTCAAGCAGGTGGAATGTAAAGTTTGTCTTTATAGGTGAAGGAGAAATGAGGCCAGTGTGTGAAGGGATAGCATATGAACTTAACATTCAGGATAGTTGTCACTTTCTGGGTTATGTAGATGAATCCGTTAAGAAAAAATGGATGAATGCCTGCAACCTCATCTGTGTTCCAAGCCGCAATGAGCCATTTGGTATAGTCCTGCTTGAAGCATGGGATGTAAGTAAGAATCTCGTTGCAACAAATGCGATATCGCTTATAGATAACTTTAAGGATGGAGTTATAGTGTACCAGACACCCGATTCGATCGCGTGGGGAATCAGGCATGTGTTTGACAATTATGTTGATGACCAGCTTGGAAAAGAAGGCAAGAAGTTGATATGTACCAGATATAACTGGAACAATATAGCTGAAATGACCGCGAAGGTCTACAGGAATATGCTTCAATAAGCACACCTCAAATTTTAAGTTTCTATAACATTTCAAATAACTAAAGGACATGTTGGGTGGTCAGTATCACAAAATTTAAAAGCAGGGTTTCAAAGAAAATTGGACTGGCTCCCGGATCTTTGGTGCATGTTGGAGAGGAGAGAACCGAGAAACCAAAGATAACCATAATAGACTATGACAGAAACAATTACCAGGAAAAAGTAGTTGAAAATGTAGAGGAATGTTTTCCATTCAAGGATTCTCCAACCGTTTCGTGGATAAACGTCGATGGCATTCATCAGGTGGACATTATTGAAAAGATGGGCAAACATTTTGGAATTCATCCACTTGTCATGGAGGATATCGTTCACACCAATCAGAGACCAAAAATGGTGGATTACGATTCTTACATATATGTAGTCCTAAAAATGCTCTGGTTTGAAAATGATGGTACTGATGTGAAGGCAGAACAGGTCAGTATAATACTTGGGCCAGATTTTGTTCTCTCTTTTCAGGAGGTTGAAGGTGATACTTTTGATTTTGTCAGGGAGCGCCTCAGAAATTCTAAAGGAAGGATACGCAATGTTGGCTCTGATTATCTTGCATATGCACTCCTTGATTCCATAGTCGATAATTATTTTCTGATCATCGAAAGGTTTGGAGAAGCGATCGAGGACCTGGAAGACAAACTTATAGAAGACCCATCCCCTGAAATCCTCCAAAATATCCATGACCTGAAAAAGGAAATGATCTACCTGCGCAAATCTGTATGGCCACTTAGGGATGTGATCAACAGACTGGAAAGGACGGAATCAAACCTGATAAAAGACTCAACATTTGTATTCCTTAAAGATGTCTACGACCATACTATACAGGTTGTGGATGCCATTGAAACATACCGGGACATACTCACCGGGATACTGGATGTATATCTTTCAAGTGTAAGCAACAAGATGAACGAAGTTATGAAAATGCTAACCATCATAGCAACTATATTCATACCTCTCACCTTCATTGCCGGAATGTACGGAATGAATTTTACCAATATGCCTGAGCTTGATTGGCAATGGGGATATCCTGCCGTATGGTTTATCAACATATTGATATTCTTATTTATGTACGCATACTTCCGTAGAAAAAACTGGCTTTAAAAAGAAAACGGATATCGATAAACAATGTTCAATATATATAATCCACCATTTACTGTAGAACTTGAAGATACTGTAATTACAGTTGAAAAACAAGGAGGCAACCTGATCTATAGACGTATGTCCGAAGGGGAGGAGGAAACAGAACTAGTGTTGCTTAATAATGACGGTAACATTCTCATAAATCCCATTGAACCTGTAAACTTACCAAAAAAACATAATACATCATTCCTGCTTATAGATTTCAAGCATCCTGTTTTGATACGTCCTGGTGACAGAAAAAAAATATACCTAAGTTTCCCTGTGGAAATAGGAGTATTTGTTTCAGATAAGGCGGGAAATCATGAAGTTATTGATATTTTTACGTTTTCCAGGGTCAAATTCACACTTTACGGAAGCCACGACCGTGGCCTTATCTGCAGGTACTGGGAAAGTGATATATTCACCGATATCCCAAAAACAAATATACTCAAGGAAGGCTACATAGAACTTGAGATAATCAATGATTCCAATCATCTGATGGAAGTAACAAAGGTTGTATTCAATGCCTATGGGATGAAAATCTACCATGGGAATAAGAGGATTGTTATGAATGCTTCCATGAGGATTATAAATAAGCTTCTGGCTGAAACGGATTTCAGTACAAATCCAACCACTTCAAGATTCAGAAGGTCAATGGAGCTCTATACTTCACGCAAGCTCATAATTAGTGGGACTAAAGGAATAATGGAGTTTGGTTTATGAACAACAGCACAATTTCGCAGTATATCCCACAGGTATTTGATCCTTTCCTGCAGGTTATCACAGTTATAGTCATACTTTTTTTTGCCATTGTGATTGGAAAAGGTATAGCATTATACCTGAAAAGGGCGCTTAATACCAAGATAGACAAAGAGCACCTCGACATTCTGCTCAGGGTCGTCTACTATGGAATAATAATTATTGCAATAATAGGATTCATATTTCCTGTGCTTGGAATTAGGACTTCTAACTTGCTTGTTGCTGGTGGTGTTGTGGGTATAGTCGTCGGTTTTGCCAGTCAGAGCATAATGGGTAATTTTATATCCGGTGTTTTTTTGATGATCGAACGTCCTATAAAAATAGGAGATCAGGTTAATATAGATAACAAGCTAGGATATGTAGAAGATATAAAAATAGTATCAACTATAATCCGCACATATGATGGGCTCTATGTAAGACTGCCTAATGAGACTGTTTTTACCACCAGCATCACAAACTATGTGACAAATCTTGCGAGAAGGTTCGAATACGTGGTAGGTATTCGCTATAACGACGATGCCGATGAAGCCATAAAGATAATCGAGGATCTTATAGATCTGGAGCCATACGCGCTGGCTCATCCTTCTCCAAGTGTATTTGTAGATAATCTTGGAGATAATGCAGTCAATATATCAGTAAGAATATGGGCTCCTGTAACAGAATGGTATGGTTTGAGAACAAAAATGCTCTGGATAATCAAAAAGACACTTGAGGAGAATGGCATAGAGATAGCCTTCCCACAGAGAACTGTCTGGTTTGCCAGCGATCTTAATACAAGAAATATCGACACGAACTACGTGGAAAATGAAATGGGGAATTATATTAACCCGGGAATGGATGAAACATGAAAGCCGTATGCATTTGTTTTGAGGTACATCAGCCCTTGCTTCTTCGTTGGTACTGGCCACGGGAAGGATATGGTGAAGCTCATATTGAGAAATACTTTGATATGGAAAAGGCATTCCATAATTTTACAAAGCTTGCAGATAATGTGGAAATACTTAACAATGCCCTGTCAGAATCCATGAAAAATGGAGGAAAATATACCTTTGATGTGTCCGGTGTCTTCCTTGAACAGTGTAAATGGGCACCTGAAGTAATTGATAGTTTCAGGAAGCTGGACCCGGAAAAGGTATCTTTTGCCGCTTCACCGTATTATCACTCAGTAAGTTCAATGTTCCCTGATATGAATGAGTTCAGGGAACAGGTCGAGATGGACATAAAAATGATTAAGGAATATTTTGGCAGGGAATCTAAGATATTTGTGAACACAGAACTTCTTTTTGAACGAAGAGCAACAAAAATCCTCAAAGAAATGGGATTCAAATGCTTAATATCAGAAGGTTCCCATAACATCATGAACGGATACGACCCCATGCATGTTTACAAGAATCATGTGCCTACACTACTGCGACACATAAAACTAAGTGAAGACCTGGAAATGAAATTCTCTGATATATCGTGGCCCGGATATCCATTGATAGCTGACAAATTCGCATCATGGATAGCAAAAATGGATGGTGACGTGCTAACCCTGTATATAAAATATGATGCCATCAACGCTCATCTGAAGAATAATAATGAAATACTTAGTTTCCTGAAGGATATCCCCTTAAGCCTTAAAAAACATGGGATAGAGATGCTTTTACCTGAAGAGGCTGTGGATATGTTCAAAAAGACCGAACTGCCATCCCTCGACTCAAAGACTACAGCACGCTATGGCATGCATAATCTTCTGGGAAACCATGCGCAACACCTTTTCATGCATGAGCTCGTAGACATAGGTGAACAGCTCAAAAATGTGAAGGATCCGGATACGAAAAAAGAGCTTCTCAGGATATTCCGCTATCTTCAACAAAGTGAGATATTCCTGGAGATGAACTTGGAAGAAAGACGCCTTGGATATGAAAAAGCAGTTAACGATCTATCGATACTTTCGGATATCGAACGTGCAGTACTGGAGGCTGGAATATGAATTCTATTTGTCCCTTTTTTGAAGTTCACCAACCATACAGGCTCAGATGGTTCTGGCCTGATAGTAAACAGGGGTTTGACAGGTATTTTGATAAAGCTGTGAACAAAGAGATATTCCATAAGGTTGCAGGCAAGTGTTATCTCCCTGCAAACAGGACTTTGCTTGAACTTGTGGATGAGACTGACGGTTATTTCAGGGCTAGCATGTCTGTTACAGGCACCCTGCTGGGACAATGCCAGGAATGGGGGGAGGATGTGCTCGAATCTTTCCGTGATCTTGCAGAAACTGGTTGCGTGGAATTTTTAGATGAGACATGTTACCATTCTCTTGCATCACTTTTTGAATCAAAGGGAGAATTCATCGATCAGGTGAAGGAGCACCGTGAGCTCATGTCTGAATTGCTTGGTGTCACCCCCTGCATATTCAGAAATACCGAGATGCTCTACAATAACAGTGTGGCTCATCTTGCGAAGGAAATGGGTTACCACGCAATACTGACAGAAGGAATTGAGCGTATTTTGGATGGCAGGTCTCCTGACCATGTATACAAAGCAAAAGATACTGAAATAGCTGTTCTGCTTCGTAATTATAAATTAAGCGATGATATAGGATATCGTTTTTCATCCGTATGGTGGGAGGATTATCCACTAACTGCCGATAAATGGGCAGAATGGGTATCCCAGAAAAGCGGGGAAACCATGAATATATTCATGGATTACGAGACATTCGGCGAGCATCAATGGAAGGATACGGGAATTTTTGATTTTCTCAAAGCACTGCCTGGTGAGGTAAGGGATAGAGGAATGCGTTTCCTTACACCATCACAGACAATTGATGCCTACAAACCCGTAGGTGAAATTGATGTAGGTGATTTCTCCACTATATCATGGGCAGATGTGGAACGAGACACAAGTGCATGGCTTGGAAATGACATGCAGAGACGCTGTTTTGAAGAAATGAAATTACTTGAGAAATACGTCAAAAGAACAGAGGATGCAGAAATACTTAAAATATGGAAGCACCTGCTAACATCAGACCATTATTATTATATGTGTACAAAATGGCTTGGAGACGGGGATGTACATTCATATTTCAGTATACATGAGAGTCCATATGATGCAGGGGTTAACTTCATGGCAGCACTGATGGACTTTAAGTCGCATGTGTTCAGGACCCTTGCAGAGATTGAATAACAATTATATTGTTTGAGATCAAATGGCTTATAGGGAGTGTTGTACATGGTAAGAGATCTTTACATGTTCTCTAAGATTGATAAAGAAGCAGAAGTAGTCTGGTTCAAAATCACATACGAGAACACAGTACGTTCTGAAGCAGACATAACATCGTTCTTTGCAGAAAATGGACTTGATATCAGATTTGCATATCTTGATAGCTCGGAAGACCCGAGCAAAGGCAAGTACGTCATGTTCACAGAAGTTGAAAAGAACAAGGATATCAAAAGCATTGCAGATAAACTTGGAAAAATGGATGTCGTACTTAACCTGGACTGGGGTTTTTCAAAGAACAGAGCCATTCAAACGGTGGAATTTCCCCTGCATCTGCTGGGTGAAAGAGCTATTATAATCAGGGTAAAGACCTTTGTGAATATCCTCAATATTATCAATGAAAACGCACCACAGTCAGAAGGATTGCTAACTATGATAGGATTGAAGAGTGGAACAGGTGTTGTACAATATTTCAGAGATATGGTTGATGTGAACGACAATAATTTCCTGGATCTGTTAAAAGAACTCTTTATGGCCTCTGGTTGGGGTACTCTTGACTATGAAATGAATACTGTGGATAAGACAGGAACTCTAAGGGTCACTGACTCGTTCATTGCTGATGAATATGAAGGAAGTGATGTACCTAAATGTGCGTATATGAGCGGTTTTTTTGCCGGGTACATTTCCGAATCATTGGATACAACAGTTCAGGTTCGCGAAACAATATGCAAAAGCATGGGTAATGCTTTCTGTGAGCATCAGGTATCACCTGCCCCCAAAGACGTTAAGATAGAACATTTGCATAAGGGAGAATAATATTGATACGACAGCCAAATGCAATTGTCGGCAACGACAGGTTACTTGTGACCGTGGGGAAAAAGGGTGAGATATTCGGATATTATTTTCCTGGAAGGGATTTCGCTCAACATGTTGAAGAGTCACAGGCCTGTCTGCATGATGGAAAAGGCCTCATATGGTCGAATGCCCGGGAATGGGTGGCAGACCAGAAATACATAGAGAATACAAATATAATAATTACTGAGCTTGTCCATCCATCGGGTCTTGTAATGCACATCACAGATTTTGTTCATCCTGCTCTGCCTGTGCTTGTGCGTAAATACAAGATAAGTTCTAAGAAAAAATTCAGCGGGAAGTTCTTCTATTACTCAAACTTCCAGGTTGGGGAGATGAACAAAAAGAACTCGGCATTCTGCGATTATAATTCCGGTCTGCTGGGACAGTACTGGAAAAATTACCATGTGGGAATAAGTTCCAGTCCCATGTTTCAGGAATGGCAGATCGGGAAAGCCATGGACACTATCTGGTGGACAAATGCCAAATACGATATGGAAGACGGAGAGCTCCAGGGAAATCTTGAAGATATAGGTGATCTGAACTGTTCGATCGGATGGAAACTGGATATTGATGATTCAAAGCCTGCTGAGTTCACAGTATTCATTGGTGCAGCTTCAAAAAGACCGGCACTTTACAAGCGGATGCGACAGGTGCAGAATGAAACTATTGAGAATATGTACAATGAGACACAGGAAAAATGGATCAAATGGCTCTCAAAGAAAAAACATCTTGAAATACCTGAATATCTTGGCTTTAAAGCATTCAGGCAGGACCTGTTCAAAGGTTTTAACCGTTCACTGCTTGCATTAAGTGTACTCAGTGACTCCAGCAAAGGTTCGTTTGTAGCTGCCCCGGAATTCGATCATGGATTTGAAAAGAGTGGAGGTTATGGATATTGTTGGAACAGGGACACCGCCGAGGTTGTTACTTCACTGCTGGAAGCAGGATACCCAGAATATTGCTCTCGTTTCTTCAAGTGGTGCAAAACTACCCAGCTTCAGGATGGTTCATGGTTCCAGCGTTACTGGCTTGATGGGAACACCGCACCCTCATGGGGAAATTTCAGTTTCTCAACCCAGATCGATGAAACTGGTTCCACTATCTTTGCAATGGATAGTTTCTACCGTACCCTGCAACAACCCATGAAGGCAGAGTTTTTGGACAGTATGTGGGCAACTGTGATATGTGCTGCTGAATATCTTATGCGACGAAGTTCCAAAGGTCTTCATGAACATTGTATCTGCCTCTGGGAGACCTTTGGCGGTGTATTCACTTACACCAATGCTGCCGTATATGCAGGACTTATGGGGGCGGCAAACATGGCCAGGGACTATAATGAGAAGGGACTTGCAGACAGGTGGACGCAGAGGGCTGAGTTTATCAAGAGTACAACCATCGACAAATTATGGCTTGATGAAGGTTATTTTGCCAGGGGGATCATTCACGGAAAGATCGACACTGCCATTGATGCAAGTATAATCGGCACTTTTGTTCCTTTTAATATGCTATCAGCCAGTGACAAAAAAGAGAAAATGATGATAGAGTCCATGATAAATAATATTGAGGAGCAGCTCAGGGTGCCTGTAAATAATCATTTTGGGATCAAGAGATATGTGGACGATAAGTATATCGACGGCAATCCTTGGATAGTCACAACCCTGTGGTTATCAAAGGCATTACTTGAGATAGCAATTACTATTGATGATAAGGACAATGGAAAAGAAGAAATTAAAACTCTGACCAATGCTGCATTAAAGTATATCCAATGGTCACTAAAAGGTGCTACTGGAGCAGGCATGCTGCCTGAACAGGTCAACAAATATACAGGTTCACCTGCATGGGCCATACCCCTTGGCTGGAGTTGTGCATTGATGCTTGATAACATTCTTCTTCTGGATAAACTTCTGAAGAAACGGTCTGATAAAAATGTCTGAAACGACTACTACAATGGAACATGGAACAATTATGAACTGCACTGATTATATAGCGGGAACGAGCAAGGAATGGATAATTAACAATGGTCTTGGAGGATATGCATCCTCTACTGTGATTGGAACAAACACGCGTAAATATCACGGCCTGCTGATAGCTTCAGTGAATCCTCCTGTTGACAGGAAACTGCTGCTTTCATCCCTTGATGAGGAATTGTTCATTGGAGAGAATATCCATAAACTTGCAGTACACAAATATCAGGACGCAGTTTATCCCCACGGTAATGAATATCTTGAAAACTTCAGTTCTAATCCCCATCCTGCTTTTTTGTATAGTGTAGCTGGAATAAAGGTCAAAAAACAAATCATGATGCTACATGGTGAAAACACCACTATTGTAAAGTATGAGATTAGTAATCCTTCAGGAAAACGTGGAGTTTTCAGGATACTTCCACTTGTAAATAACAGGTCTATCCACCACATGAGCAATGCAAAAGGACTTTCCTTTGGGCAGGAATTATTCTCCGGAGGAACTACACTTAAGAGCGGAGACAGTTCATTCCAGATATATTCTAATATTCCTTACAAGGCTGATGAACACTGGTACTACAATTTTGAATATGAAGTGGAACTGTCAAGGGGATATCCTCACATAGAAGATAACTTCAATCCGGGTTATTTCGACCTGGAAATAAATGGCACTGATACTTCCTGTTTTATCGTGGCTTCCACAGAAACGAACAAAGACTGGGATATGCAAAAAGTGCTGGAACTTTTCAAGAATGAAGAAAAACGAAGAGAGGATCTTGTAAAGAAAAGCATAAAAGATGATAATCTTTTACGAAAACTTGTGATTGCAGGTGATTCCTTTATAGTTGAGCGAAGGTCAACCGAATCAAAATCGATCATCGCTGGTTATCACTGGTTTGGAGATTGGGGTAGGGATACCATGATCTCAATTCCGGGTCTGACACTTGCAACTGGCAGATTCGATGAAGCTAGGTCCATACTTTCCACTTTTGCAGCTTACACTAAAGATGGACTTATACCTAATCTGTTCCCGGAAAATGCATCGGAGTCACCGGTATATAACACTGTGGATGCATCCCTGTGGTTCGTTCATGCTGTTGGAAGATATCTGGACTATACAGATGATATTGAGTTTACTGAAAGTATGTGGCCCAGCATCGAAAGTGTACTGAATAATTACAAGGCTGGCACTGCCTATGATATCAAAATGGATGATGATGGTCTGATAGAGCAGTCAGGACAGCTTACATGGATGGATGCTAAGGTAGAAAATTGGGAAGTTACACCAAGAAATGGAAAAGCATGTGAGATCAATGCTCTATGGTATAATGCACTGATATATGCAACAAAAATAGGAAAAGGTCTTGGAGTGGATGTTTCTGCTTACAATGAAATTTCAGCATTAACAAAGAGTAACTTCAGAGAGAAATTCTGGAATGATAAAAAAGGCTGCCTTTATGACTGCATTTCTGTTTCAGGGGATAGTAATGTAAAAGATGCTGCTGTTAGATCAAACCAGATATTTGCAGTTTCTCTTCCTTATACTATGCTTTCACATGAAATGGAAAAGAGCATTGTTGATGTTACTACTGAAGAATTACTAACACCTTATGGTCTAAGGACACTCTCACCAAATGATAGCAACTACATTGGTTCATATAATGGGAATCTGAAGACAAGGGATGCTGCCTATCACAACGGTACCGTATGGCCATGGTTACTTGGTCCTTATGTAACTGCTTATGCTAAAGTGTACAAGGAGCTGCCTGATCTGAAAGACAGGCTCAGAGCTTTCCTGGACATGATAGAAAAACACATGGATGAAGCATGTATCGGCACGATATCAGAGGTATTTGATGGTGATATGCCACACAGTCCTGGAGGGTGCGTATCACAGGCATGGAGTGTGGCTGAGATAACACGCTGCTATCTTGAAGATATTTTGCAGACATATTAAGATATTCATTCGCAATCTTTATGACAGGTTAAATTCATTTAGATAAAGGGTTTAGGGCTTTATTACATAAGTGAGTGGGAATATGGAATCATTGAGAATTGCAATGTTTTCATGGGAGAGTCTTCATTCTGCAAAAGTCGGAGGGCTGGCTCCCCATGTAACCGAGTTATCAGAGCAACTGATAAAGTTAGGACACGAAGTTCATATATTTACCCGTAGTGGGTGGTATAGGGACTACGATGAAATAAACGGAGTGCATTACCATAGATGCAGTTTTGATGAATCTGGAGATATAATTGCCCAGATGAATAAAATGTGCGATTCGATGTACTCAAGGTTTACTCAGGTCTCGAAAGATTATGGAACTTTTGATGTTATACACGGACACGACTGGCATCCTGTAAATGCACTTAACCGGATCAAATACGAACATAATATCCCCTATGTAATGACGTATCACAGTACTGAATGGGGACGTAACGGAAATAGGCATCTAAACTCTGTGACATCCAATGAAGTATCCCATCGGGAATGGTTAGCTGGCTATGAAAGTTCAGAAGTTATAATCACTACTGATAATTTCAAAAGAGAAGTACAGAATATCTTCAGTATTCCCGATCATAAGATATCTGTGATTCCAAACGGGATCTCTCCGGGCAAAATGGAAAAAGATGTCGATCCCGGGTCAATTAAACAAGAGTATGGCATCCATCCCTTTGCACCTGTTGTGCTGTTCACTGGCAGGATGAACTACCAGAAAGGGCCTGACCTTTTGGTAAAGGCTATTCCAAGGGTGCTGGATGGAAACTGGGGTGCACATTTTGTATTCATAGGTGAAGGGGAAATGCGGCCTCATTGCCAGAATCTTGCCAATGACCTGAGTATAGACCATTCATGTCATTTCTTAGGTTATTCACCTGATGAGGTTCTCAAAGACTGGACAAATGCATGTGATATGACATGTGTTCCAAGTAGGAACGAACCTTTTGGAATTGTTGTACTTCAATCGTGGGATGCTAATAAGGCAGTGGTTGCCACAGACGCGGTGAATATAATTGATAATTTCCAGAATGGCCTGGTAAGTTACAGGAATCCTGAGTCCATAGCATGGGGAATAAATTACGCCCTTGATGGTTTAGATTCTACTACGCCCATTATGGGAAACAATGGCAAAAAGCTGGTTAAAACTAAATTCAGCTGGGATAACATTGCCAGAAACACGGTTCATGTTTACAATCGAATTACATGAAGTGATAAAATGGAAGAAATGTGCTTGAATATAGGTGAGGCAGCAGGTTGTGTTTACCAGTTGCTTGAAAAAGATGAATCGAACATGGCAAAACTTAAAAAACATCTTAAAGAACATGGTTTTGACCCACAGGTGGCATTAATGGCAATTGGATGGCTTGCAAGAGAGGATAATATCTGTGTGACCAAGAAAGCTAATTCATGGTCATTAAAGCTTAAGTAACAGAAGGGTCATCTGCTAATTCTCATCATAGTCCTGAAATGCAGAGCTTTCACTGTTAGGTAAGTCCTGGGGGTTTCAGGGTTATCGTGAGATTACGTCTTCTATATTTTTAATAAGATACTTGGAGATTAATAAGCCAAGGACTGACAAGGTCAAAGAACAAATAATATCTTGTGTATAGATTGGGAAGGAACTATTATTGAAAATCCTGTTTCTCATATCGTACAGGCAGATGAACCATGGACCAGATCGATATATTCTCCCCCCAAGACTATGACATTATTTTAGTTTACCTGGGAATTGTCATTTTACTTGCAATGACGTTCCCACAATTTTTGCCTCGCCATCGGATCACCGCACCCATTGCCTATCTGCTGATATCTGTTTGTGTGTTTTCCTTTTTTCCACAGAGTCCGTTGCCACATCTTGCAGAAAGCCCGTATCTTGGCAAAAGGCTTACAGAGTTGGGAGTGATCATCTCACTTACTGCTGCCGGACTTAAGCTCCAGCAACCGTTTGCCTGGAAAACATGGCGCTATGCTACCCGTCTGCTGATAATAACTATGCCATTAACAATTGCCCTGACAGCATTTGTAGGGTGGGGATTTTTAGGATTTGCACCTGCCGGTGCCATGCTTCTGGGAGCTGTCATTGCTCCAACGGATCCTGTACTGGCTTCTGACACGCAAACCACACCTCCCGATAAGGACGACACAAGTGCAAGGATGGCACTTACCACCGAAGCAGGATTAAATGACGGATTAGCTTTTCCTTTTACCAATATGGCTATTTCCATGGTATTGATAGGAACTCATCCTTCGTTCTGGTTTACCGGATGGCTTGTGACCGATGTTTTTTATAAGATCCTTGTGGGTGCCCTGATGGGGGTTGTGACAGGCTGGCTGCTGGCAAAGATAATATATTGTTGTCCCAAACCTCAGAACAAGATATCAACATTATCTGTGGGCTTACTAGCACTTAGTCTCACCCTTTTACCCTACGGATTGGCTGAACTGGTCAGCTCATATGGTTTTATCACCGTTTTTGTAGCAGCATGTACCTTCAGATATCAGGAAACCACACATCATCATCTGAATGTGCTGCACGATTTTTCCGAAGAGATCGAAAGGACTCTGGTAGTTATCTTATTTTCCATACTGGGAATTTACATCAGTCACGGGTTTCTGGAGGATTTTCAGTGGTACATGGTCCCTGCTGCTTTGTTCGTTGTGCTCATTATAAGACCTTTAACAGGGATCATTGGTTTATGGGGCACTGATCTGAACAGATCCAAAAAATATATCATCGCATTTTATGGGATTCGTGGAATAGGATCCATCTATTATCTGCTCTATGCATTTTATCACGCAGACTTTGGGCAAAGTAAGGAAATCCTTGCTCTGGTTACCGTGGTAATACTTATTTCCATATTCATGCATGGATTGTCAGCACGCCCTGTGATGAAAAGATGGATGCCGGAATAAGATATCACAAAAATTAACTAACAAATAAAAAACAATGGAAATATTGGAAACAGATCATCAGTTTCAGATGATTGCATAAGTTAAATGAATGGTAATGATCATAAGTAACATCTATCTAATTACTTCAAGGAGTAGTTTGATATAGGCTCAATTCAATAATTCAATGGGTATTATTTCATGATGAAAATAATCGAAGTAGAGGGTAATATGAAAAATAAAGTCAAAATTTACTTGCCAGTGATATCAATATTAGTATTGATAATCCTGTCAGGTACTGCCATGGCTGCAAACAACAGCACTGGCAATCGTATATGGGACGCAGATGAAAACCTTTCTTTGGAATATACGTGGACATCTCTGAGTTATTCAGGATTCTATTTCGACCTTGATTCCGGAGAAGGATCAGAAACGCTTACAATAAAACTGGACAATAACAATGACAGGAGTATAGGAAAGGGAGATCTTGAGTACTCAACAGTTCCTATAGATACAAGCTTCGAGCAGAAGGACTGGGGGTCCTATCAGGTTGTCGGATTTATGGCCGAGAGATATTTTGCCGGTTACACCGATGATACTGAATTTACAAAAGACAGTGCAAGTCTGATATCTGATGGCAAACTTGCAAAGGTCCTGTATGATAATGATGACAGGATATCACTTTATTCTGGCTCTTCCCTTATGCTTGAAGAAGGATACGAGCTTAACATAATGGAAGTTGATGTAAACGGAAACAGTGTTCTTGTCACCCTTGAAAAAGATGGCAAGGAAGTAAATACGGGTATCGTTTCATCAAATGATGACTACGTTTACGAAAAAGACCTTGGGACCAATGACGATGTTCCGATAATAGCAGTTCATTTCAAGAACATTTTCCAGGGTACAGAAACAAACGCTGTGTTTGTGGAAGGGATTTTCCAGATCTCTGAAGATTATGTGGAGGTCGAATCAGGTGATAAGTTCGGGAAGATGGAGATAAAATCCCTGAGCTCTGATGAAATAACAATGGAGAATTCAGATTCCATAAGTCTTGGAAAAGGAAATACAGTAAGTGTTATGGGTAAACTGAAATTTGTGGTTGCAGATCATAATACATTAAGGTTTGGACCTGTGCTGGACATGTCAGAACCCGGCATATACGAGCTTAGGGGTACAGTTGCACAGGACAATAAAAGCATATGGACACCACTTAACTTTGAGGGCTTCTATTACAACATTGACGAAGGATTGGGAACCGAAACCCTTGAGATAAAAGATCTTGGTGGCAGGACTATCAAAGGCGGAGATCTTATTTACAAAAGTGAGCCCCTTGATGTGAGTTTTGAACATGATCAGTGGGGAGAGTTCCAGCTTATCGGTTTTATGGCGGAGAAATACTTTGCCGGCTATCCTGACAATGAATTTACAGATGACGTGAGCCTTTTGCCCGACGGACAGCTCTCAAAGGTACTGATCGATGATGACAGCAAGAAATCACTATATTCCGGTTCTTCACTGATATTGGAAGAAGGATACGGACTATCCATTGTAGAGGTAGATCTTGACGGCAGCAGCGTAATGTTGAAACTTATGAAAGATGGCAAGGAAGTAGATACGGGTATCGTTTCATCCAATGATGATTATGTCTACGAGATGGACATCGGTTCTACTGATAAGGTGCCGATCATAATAGTACACTTTGATGAAATCTTCAGAGGAACCGAAACGAACGCTGTGTTTGTAGAAGGTATCTTCCAGATATCTGAAGATGTGGTTGAGATATCATCAAATGAAAAATTCGGGGAGATGGAGGTAACAAGCTTCTCATCAGATGAGATAATCCTTAAAAATGAAAACTCTATTTCACTGACCAAAGGAAAGGATATCAGTATCATGGGAGATATCGCATTTAAGGTTGCAGATTCTGGTGATGTACGTTACTATCCATTTGTGGAAGTATCCACACTACCCTCAAAAACACTTTCAATGGACATAGCTTCTGTGCTGGCACAGAATGAAAAGGTGGAAATTGAGGTCAGCTCCCGAGGTGCCTCTGTGCAGGATGTCACTGTGATGTTCGATGATGAAAAGATCGGCCAGACATCAAAGGATGGTAAGCTATCATACACTCCGCAAACAACAGGATTTTTCACAGTTACTGCTGAAAAAGAAGGTTTTGTTTCAGCAAGTGAAAAGGTAGAAGTGATATCACCTGAAGATGCAAGCAGAAAACTTGTCATAGAAGTATCACCGGAACTTGTTGTGGAAGACGATACCATAACGATATCTGTGCTTAGCGCTATTGGCGGGGAACCTGTGGAAGGTGTGGATCTCTATTATGACAGCAAGCTCATAGGCAATACGGATGCTGATGGCATGCTCACATACACTGTTAAAGAGTCAGGTATGCATAAGCTGACCACTGCATCTGATCAGTATTTTGAAGCTGAACTTAGCCTTGAAGTTCTTGCACTGGAGGCAAAGTTTTCATACTCCAATTTGCAGGTCACACCTATTCTGGTGAAGACCGGAGAAGAGGCCACTGTCACGGTTGATGTGATGAACACAGGTACTATTCCAGGTGAAACCGATGTGAACCTGGTCATTGACGGAACCGTTGCAGACTCAAAGGGTGTATCACTGGATGAAGGTGAACAGACCAATGTTACTTTCAGTGTTTCACAGGAAGAAGCAGGCAGCTATGAAATACAGGTTGGCAGTTCAACAGCTATCTTGGAAGTTGAAAAGAGCTCCATTCCGGCACCAGGTATCATCGCATCAGTAATGGTAGTACTGGCTGTTGCCTTGTTGATACGCAGGAATGAAAGAAAGAACTAAAAATAAGCAATTGACTTTTAATGTACCTGCTTTTTTGCAGGTACAAATTCTTTTTTTAATCAATTATTGATTTCATTTATTTTTCTAATATGGGCTATTATACAGTTGTCAGAACACGTCGTACTATGGCGTAATAAAGTATCTTAGGACAAAATATATTATGTAAAGTCCATGTAACTCTCATCTGTAACTCTCATCAATTTTGAATTTGATATAGAGAAATTTAAGTAATGGATTATTAATATACTACTCATCCTAATATTTTGGAGTAAATGGCACACAAGAGGATATAAAAATGGAAGCAAGTTCTTACATGTTTGATGTACTCTACACATTCTCAGCGTCACTATTGTACCCTGTAGTTATCACATTGATACTTCTGGCAGTTTACTCCCTGATGCTTATTGGAGAGTTTGTCTCTGAATTTGCAAGGAGACATCGCGATATCGAAAATCTTGAACTTTGTTGTAACAGTGCCCGTGAACATCTTAAAAATAAAGATATGGAAAAGGCCGCCAGCTCACTACGTCTTGTCAAACAAACTTTTCTTGTGAAGGGTTTTGCCATTGACTCTGCGAAGCATGTTGAAAAAAACAATCTTTCTTCGTTAGAAAGGCTTGCACAGGATTATGAAATAAAAATGGCTAAAAGACTTGAGCAAACAAGGATAGTAGCCACAATTTCCCCTATGGTAGGTCTTATGGGAACCCTTATTCCTCTTGGACCCGCTCTTATTGGTTTGTCGCAGGGAGATATAGAACAGCTTGCAAATAACCTGATGATAGCCTTTGCCACAACTGTCATAGGGCTGTTCGCTGGTAGCATCAGTTACGTACTCACACAGGTTAGAAAAAGATGGTATT
The DNA here is from genome assembly GCA_034008115.1 of Methanolobus sp. Classification (GTDB taxonomy): domain Archaea; phylum Halobacteriota; class Methanosarcinia; order Methanosarcinales; family Methanosarcinaceae; genus Methanolobus. The sequence goes on along the minus strand of JAVEPM010000003.1, from coordinate 9,889 downwards.
GGCAGGATATGACTGACATAGATTACATTCTCGACACACTGGAGATTGGAGAATGAGGAGAAGAAGGAGCAATCGAAGAGGGATTCTGAATAATGAAGAGGAACAAAACCCTCTTACAGGAGTTGCCAACCTATTTGACATTGCCATGGTATTCTCTGTAGCACTGCTGGTAGCTCTTGTAATGTCCTACCAGCTTCCTGAACTTCTCAGCCCCACAGATGATATCACCATTGTGAAAAATCCCGGAGAGAAAGACATGAAGATAATCATCAAGGAAGAGGGTAAGCCTATTGAAGTCCTTGACATGACAGATGATATTAGTGGCGGAACCGGAGAGGCGCTGGGCACAGCTTACAGACTGGCGGATGGCAGGATAGTGTATGTGCCAAGTGATGGAAATTCAACAGATACATAAAAACAAAGTAAAACCCCAGGATACCATTCGTTCCTGAACAATACGAAGATTTTTCACCAGGGGTTGAAAAATGAAGAACATTATAACCTGGTGATTTTTCTGAATGAACACAATGAACGGATCTGAAACGATACCGGAAATGCTTTTTGCGTTTTACATGGAAATTATGTTTTCTTTTGAACACTCTCTGAATGCAGGAACCATCTTTCACCGGCAAAGATCAGTATTATAATAACAACTGCCACCATGATCAATAGTATATCACTTGATGCTTTCATCAGCACCAATCCGCTCAGGACTGCCGCATCAAGAATTATTGCGGTAATTACAATAGATGATCTTACCTTTATCTTTTTGTGCAGATTACGTAAAATTCCCCATTGCAATATAATATCCATCACCAGATAAAAGATGGCTCCAAGGGATGCTATTCTGCTCAGGTCTAAAAATATCGTCAATAACATAGCCACCACGATAGTATAAACAAGAGTATGTTGCTGGATGTTCCCCGGCATTCCAAAATGACTGTGTGGGATCAGGTCCATGTCTGTTAACATGGCAAGCATGCGAGATACTGCAAAGGTACTTGCGATTACTCCGGAAACGGTTGCAATGATAGCCAGTGAGACGGTAAACCACAGTCCAAAACTGCCAAAAAACGGCCTTGCTGCTTCTGCCAATGCAAAATCTTTTGCTTTGATTATTTCAGAGAGTGTAAGATTGCCTGCTACTGCAAAGGCTACCAAAAGATAAACGAGGGCACATATCGCGATGGAAATGATTATTGCTCTGCCGACATTACGATGGGGATCTACGATCTCAGAGCCGCTGTTAGTGATTGTTGTAAATCCTTTGTAGGCAAGTACAGCCAGCGCAATAGCTGCTAAATATCCACCAAGGGAGTTGTTCAATGTAGAGGCAGAGGTACTTGTAAAAGAGATATCCGCAATCCACAGTCCAACTATTCCGAGTATGGCGATGCCACCTATCTTGACCAAAGCCAGTACAAATGAAAATCTCTCGATCACACGATTTCCGGAAATATTGATGGCAAAAGCGAAGATCAATAACAATACTCCTAAAAGAGGAACAAGAAAGCTCCCCTGATCGATATTGAACAGCTGTAGTGTATATGTTCCAAATGTACGGGCAACAAGGCTTTCGTTGATGACCATGGAAAAAGCCATCAACAATGCACTGAAACCAGTCACCAGTCCTTTTCCATATGCTTTTTCCAGATACATGGCTATCCCTCCTGCCGAAGGGTACTTGTTGGACATTTTTATATAAGAATAAGCACTGAAGGCGCTTACAACCCCGCCCAAAATGAATGCAATGGGAAACAGGTTGCCAGCCAGCTCTGCTACCTGTCCTAAAAGTGCAAATATACCCGCGCCTATCATGACTCCCGTACCTAATGATACAGCACCGGCAAGTGTCAGACTGTTTGCTTTGTATTCACTCATTTCAATCCCCCCACAGATCTAGATGATTAATTTATCTTTTAATTTGGGTTGTGAATACTTAACTATTTCTCTATTCTATTTTCGTCCAAAGTAAAATATTCCTATTCCTGCCCAAAATAACATGACAAACGCTGTGAGTATCAGCATCGGCATCGGTCCAAAATAGAATATCAGGGGTACAGAGGCAGCTGTAAATATACCACCGCCCACTATCGGTTCAAATAAAAGTTGTTTATAACCAAATCCCTCAAGGGCAGGAGATTCTGAAGCAGGATCAGCTATCCTCATTAACAAGAGACCACTTGCCGTCATTCCCATGGATTGTCCAAAATTACCTATGCTCTTTTCAAACCAGTATGAAGGCATCATTTTTGGTCCCAGGTATATGAAGGCTATCAGATTCCATACAATTCCAACTGTGGCAAGTATAAGGAAAGGTGTCAGATTGTTTCCAATAACTGTTAGTGATAGCGTGGCTATTGCACTGGTTATCAGAATGTCAAGAGATAATCCCTGTATCCTCATCATAAGGTCTCTGTCCAGAGTATGGTACGAGTCGAACTTATCAAGGAACAGCTGTAGTATGATACCTCCTATCATTGCCAGGGGAAAAAGAGGTACATGGGAAAGCAAATATATTCCCGTTGCCTGGCCCCAGGTGATGGCCTCTATCCATATCATCGCCTGAAGGATCAAATACCCGATCCCAATTGCAACCCCCACATAGGCAAAATGAAGTGAAAGCGGCTCGATAGATTCGGGTCTTGTGGTTATCTTTCCTGCAGATTCCCTTGAGTCAAAATCAATGATACCTTTCTGATAGGTTTCATTAAGGGATATATTGGATTGGTCTTTGAGTACACTTGTTTTTCCTGACCTTACACCATAGTTCAAAAGCACGATTCCAAGGATGACGCCAAAGAGAATACCTATAGTTGCAAGTCCAAGTGCTAAGTCTGTTCCATCTGAAAATCCAAGTTCCTCAAAAGTTGTGGCCATTCCGGCTGCTGTGCCATGTCCACCTTCAAATGATATTTCTATAAGGGCACCTGCCATAGGGTCCATTCCAAAAAAAGGAGTGAGTATCAGCATCGTGACCAATATGCCGAACACATACTGACCCCATGCTATGGTCTGTCCGTGGGCAACTTGTGGTCCTGCAATAATCCATATGTCTTTGATCGCAGGTATTTTTTTCCCAAGAAAAAGTGTTGCAAATATGATATTTATGAAAATCCCGGGCAGAGTGGTCCACGCATCAAGCATCTCTTCTGGAAATATCCCTCCTGATAGGAAGGTGCTGCTACTTCCTGTCCATGAGATCAAATAACCCAGGACCTCAGGCCCAAGAAATAAAGCCAGGAATCCCCCGATAAGAGAACTGGGTATGAAGAGCTTTTGGATGGGAGGTGACATAACCCTTATCCATTTTCCAAGAAGCAGGATGACACCAAGTACAAGAAAGCTCATTCCGATCATTGCAGCCGACATTTAGATTAACTCCTCTTGCCTTTTCAAGATTTGAATAAAAGGCAACTGCTCATTAATGTCTGAAACGATATATACGTTTTTGCTTTTACACTACTCATTTCTTCGCAGTGCTAAAACCTATGAGATAATATGGTGTGCAGTGACGCGTAATAGAAGTATACAGCCCTGCAAAAGCAATAATAGCAAGCACCCAGCTCCAGATACCCGGATCTACAAGGTCCATTGCCAGAACAGTTATTGCTATCGATCCAAAAAATGCTCTGAACATGAGGTCGAAGCCTCCCACGTTCTCCTGAAGGAATAGTTCTTTTATATCCATATTTTCACTCCCGTTATTGAACTGGACAGAAACAATTGTAAGTTTGTGTTCAGTAAACACTGAAAAATATGAAAGGACTTACAGATAAAGGAATCTGATGAATATTATGGTTCTAAGGTCCAAAATGATATTGTTCATACGCAGAAGACTGCAAGGTAGGTGGACACTATGCTCAAAATAAACTTAATTGTCCGATCATTGAGGATATGATCCCTGATGTTACAAAAGATGAAAACCTAATGTTTGCAGTTGAGCAGGCAGGTAAAAAGCTTGGTGGGCAACTGTGCTCTGCTGATTAAAGCCGTGAGGAAACAACACAGAAAATCAAAAAACTTATGAATGAAATTTAGAAAAAGAGAGTATAAAAGGCTTTTGTTGCCTTTTATTTTTTTGAATATTCACTTTAAAATTGGCTGATAGGCCCTACAAGTATCTTATTTCGCTCTTGCTTTAACCAGGATACAAGCATTAGCACTGTTTACTGAACTTTTGCCTGGATTTCTTTTGCGAATTCCTTTGCCTTCTGTACACGAGTTTCATCAGGCTGTCCCTTGGTTGATGGTCCCATCTCACCAAAAGCTTTCATTTCCGGATTATCGGATTCCAGCAACATGTCAATCATTTTCTGAGCAAGTTCACCCTGACATTCAAATGAGCCAAGATAATTCCCACTGGCTGCGATATCCTTGCAGGAGCCGGTCCATGACTGTATGGGTTCTGATCCTTCAGGAACAGCATGAGTCATAAAGAATGCTATTTTCTTACCAGCTACATTCTCTTTCACAAAATTTGAAACATTCTCAGGAATGTTGAACTGCATTACCGGGAAACCCACAAATACAAGATCATAACCTTCAAAGTTACTTATGTCGTTGATATCCTTGATATCTTTTTCACCAGTAATCTCCTCATAAATAGCTTCTGCGATCTTCTTTGTGTTTCCTGTCTGTGTCATATATGTTACTAATGTTTTCATGAATTCCCACCTTATATTTAACATTGATATATAGATTGTACTAATTAATATAGGTAAGGGTCAGCGAAATATACAAAGATTAAATTAGTACAGAAAAATAGACTATAATTGTAGAAAGTAAATGAACCAACAAAGTTTAACATATGATTAATCACGATAAATTATGAGTATAAATTTAGATGAACACGCCATTAAAAAACAGAAACTCATTAAACAGATGAAAGAAGCGGGGAAAAAACGAAATCTTTCGGAAGACCATGCAGTTGCTTTGAAAACCCTTCAAAACCCAACACGCAGGAAAATAATCGAGTTTATGAAGGATGGTCCAAAAAGTCTTGACCAAATAAAGACGCATATGATCTAAATGATATGCAGACAAGATTTAATCTCGATATGCTGGAAGATTCATTCTACATTGCTAAAACCGATTCATCTGACAATATTGTCTATGAACTAACGATCAGAGTGGATGCATTCTTAGAGAATGTTGGAACTGGTAGAAAATAAACAAGTAAAAAGTCGTTGATAAAAAATTTGGATTTTCAATCAGCAAGCGAGTGTAATAAAACACTGAAAATCCACTTTCGGGTCATATTTACTCAATTCTCACCAGGAACAAGGACGGAATACATCTCACCGACACTTTCCATTACTTTGAAGCCTTTGCTTGTTATCATATAATCTCCCCTCTCATGTTGCTGGATTATCATTCCGGTATCTGAGAGCTTCTGCAAGTGGAACAAAAGGTTTCCTCCACGAAGTCCTGTAAGCTTGGAAAGGAAAGAAAAGCTCATTGACTGAGCAGAGACTGCTTTTAATATTTCAAACCTCTTGGGGTGGCAGAGAGGGTCAAGCACATCATGGATCACAGATTGTGAGGGAATCTGGGATATGTCCTGTTTACTGTCCTTCTTTGTTTCATATATTCTCAAGGATTGCATGAGATTGACCTGTTTTTCGAAAAGGTCTGAAACTTCGGAGAAGCAGACATCACATTTATCATAAGGCATGCTTTCCCTTAAAGTTTTGATCTCAATGCGTTTCTTATCAATAAGTTCACTATCCACTGAAGGCTGCTTGATGAGTGATGCATTCTTCTTTAGTATATCTGTGAAAACTGGTCGACATTGTCCAAGACGGTCACATTTTTTGACCATGTTCTTTGAAAGCCCAATTTCTGTATCGCTAATAAAGTGTTTTTTCATGACATCTGTATAATCACTTCTGACAAAGGCAAGAATAGATTCAAGGTGCTGCCTATTGGAATCTTCAATAAATGTCCTGATGTCCCTGTGAATTTCATCTAGTTTTACTTTGACATCATCGATATCAGAATCAGATTTTTTATTCATAATAGAGAAGTTGTGTGTATGCATTATAAAGGTTTCTACTAAGACTAAAAGGGTCATTAGAGTTACTCAAGTGTAGTAAGTACAGTGCAGTGCCGCTTAAGTATATATGAATAACCGTGCAATTATCTATTGTGGTTCTACCTCCAAAACATGAAACCACACAATACCTCACATACAATACTATAAAGGAGAAAACAAAATGAACGTAAAAGAAGAAATCCATTCCCAGATCGTTGGAGCACTTGCAAATGCAACATTCCCTATAAACACACCTGAAGATCTGCTTGCAGCATTCCCTGCAGGTGCAGACACCACATGCCAGGCAGGGGACTTCAAGGCTACTGCAGGTGAGGCAGGTACGATGCTAACTGAAGCTGATTTCCCATTCGAAAGTGCAAAGAAGGTCGCTGACGTCATCGTTGAAAGGGCAGGGTTGTAATTACCCAATGCCCATACTTATTTTTTAAGCACAGGACATAAAGTGCTTCCAAGCTGACAATTTATAGGAGTGATTAATTATGAAAGTTCTAGGAGTATCGGGTTCCCCGATCAAAGACGGAAATGCAGATCGTGCACTTAAGGCAACACTTGAAGCAACAGGCATGGATTACGAATTTGTCAAACTTATTGATTATACCATTGCTCCCTGTAAGGCCTGCCTGGGATGCGTAAGTACAAATGTCTGCGTGATCAAAGATGACGGTATTGCCCTGGCAGAAAAAGCCAAAGATGCGGATGCTCTTATCATTGCAGGTTTCACACCATATTCCTCCCTTGACTCACGTACAAAAGCATTCATTGAAAGGCTCTACCCACTTCGTCACAGATACGGATTCATGCAGGGAAAACCAGGTGGCGCTATAGTCACATCTGCAATTCCACGGGACATGGAGGTAATGCCACCTGCAAACGATAACGGAATCAATGCGATATCATATTACTTTATGGAGGAAGGCATGGAAGCTGTAGGTTCTGTTAGTATCCTCGGCAATAACCCATGTGTGAGATGCAAATACGGAGACGATTGTGACATGAGCGGCATCAAGATGATGTTTGGTCCTGAAGCAACTAAAGCAAGCGTTGGAATTAACAGATTTGAAGACCAGCCTGAAGCTGTTGCTGCTGCAAAAGAACTGGGTCAGAAGATCGCAGAAAAACTCAGAAAAAAATGATTTTAAAAGCAGGTTAATGGAGTTTATACATATATTTATGAATCAAAATTCACACAATACCGAATGGGAAACATGGCTCGAAGCGTTCCAGCTATTTTTGTATGGTATGACTCTGCGTTCCTGTATTCCAGTGGCAATGTTTGTCGGCTTACTTTTGTCGATTAGAAACTCCAAAGGTCATCTGATTCTAAAAGGCAAAAAATCATTGTAAGCTGTAAATTTTGTCATTTATCACAGGTAATTATTGTGTTCTTTTGCGTTTAACTCTCATGGCAAATACTCCCTCATGATATTGAAATGAGCAGTTATAACAAGGTTCATAATAGGGAGTTGCTTACATATCTAGCTAAGTTACTGATGTAACTTGAAAGTTATTGAAGTCACTCTAATGCACTAGGTATAGTGCAGTGCCGATAAAGTATATATCAGTAACCAACTAATATTCTATTGTGGAACAATGTCTTCGGAGGACATTCAACCATAAAAATAATCATAAGGGGTCAAAAGATGAGAGTAAAAGAAGATATTCATTCCCAGATAATTAAGGGACTTGCAGATGCAACATTCCCCATAGATAAACCTAAAGATCTACTTGCATCATCCCCTCCAGGTAAGGTCAATACACTCCCCAATATAGAATACTTCCCTTTTGAAAGTGCAAGACAAATAAACGATATCATCGTTGAGATCTGTGAAAATGGGCCTGCAATACTCAATGAGATCACATTTCTTGACCATGCTCGTTGAAAGCCAACTTTGTATCGGTTATATGTTAGGGGTGAGCAAAATTGGTATGTAACTAATGAAAGTCAGTTAGATGAACTTGTAGCTCTTGCAATCCAGTATGGTGCATCAAAAGCTTCACTAATAAAAGCAACCGATGCAGGAAAATAATTTCAAGACATAAGGTTTGCATGTTGCTCGTGTTCGAACATAAGAATCCATTCAAACCAATCCTTTCAGGATTTTTCTTCTGTAGGGCAGGTGCTCAGTAAGGTGACAAAGCAACTCCCTGACATTCTGCTAAGCCTTGAGGAAGAAGTATTAAATTGCGGATATATATTTACCCAGGTTTCTCAGCTGCTTGCTGCAATTATTGTGATGAATGTGTAGGGTCAGGGCAAAAATGCAGGCATCCATTCAGTGCAAGGCCGTTCATGGAAGGCATGGGTATAGGTGTAGTTGGAACCTTGTATAATGCGGGCATTGAACTCGAATTCTTTGTTACTGACAAAATGGGATTATGGGTGCTACTTTTGATGAATTAATAATCTAAGTAGGTATTTTTGATAGTTATAGAAAGTTACAGAAACAAATTAGGAGGCAAATATGTCTGTATTAAGCATAGTGGGTTGTGAAATACTTCAGGATGAAATTGTCTGGGTTTTCGAGAATGATTCTCAGATCAAGAGAATTCTAATTGTACAAAATGAAAATATCTCAGAATTTACTGAAAAACTTAACGAGCAAAACATCTGTTATGATATTGTTCTTTTTGAAGAGCTACCACAGATCCTAAAAGACGAGGATGAGAATGAATTAACTGTTGTCGTAAACATACTGGAACTCGGACTTCATATGCATCCAAAAGATTTGAAATCTGCAGTCTATGAAAACATAAGGGAAATGCTGCCATTTTCCAATGGAATCCTCCTTTTTTACGGTCTTTGTGGCAATGTTCTGGGTGACGTGGAAAAAGACTTCACCATGGAGAAAGACGGTTGTATCGTGAGAATTCTCAGGGATAAGGATGACAGAATCGTAGATGATTGTATAGGGGCGACTGTGGGCGGCTGTGCAAACTATTTGAAAATACTGAAAGAGAATAGTAAAGAGCCTGCTTTCTTTTTCACACCTATGTACGCAAATTCATGGAAAAAATTCAAAGTTTCAGGTATAGATTATAATTCAAACCCTGAAGAAGCATTGAAGATGGATAAAATGGTCAATGACATGTCGGGCTACTCAAGAGTCGCAAAGGTTACAACTGGTCTTACATACGTAAAAGATTTTGATGAAAAGATAGAAGAGCATGCAGAATTGTTTGGATACAGTATATTTGAGATTCAAGGTGATCAGGAAATATTTGAAAAATGTTATTTTTCGATAAAAGATGAACTAAATAACATTAATTAATGCAAAGTGGCTTTGTTACCAGGGTCCTGTAAAATCACCTTGATTCCCACCTATAAAATTATTCTATTATTCAAATATGGGATTTTTAAAATTCCCCCAACAAAAACACATTCAATCCAGTCTTAAATTATTTTAAGGCAAAATAAAACCTTAAAATCAATAGAGGAGGATCTATGGCCTTCCTCTGGCGATTATTTATGCATGCTCCGCTTGCACCACTAAACGAAGATTTCAAATTTCAGGGAAATGATATTTAATTAAAAGAAATTCAGAGCAGTAAGGTCGATCATAGAAGATGTATTCAAATTGGCGAAGAAAACGTACTTTACGTTTTATTTTAGTATAACAATTTAAAAAGTATTAATCTCCAAGTATTACTTAGCACAAAAAACATAAAATAAATGATTATGTTTTGCTCGATAAGAATGAGTATTAAGCTCACATTCCGCAGGTATAATTCCATTTTGAACAATTTTGCATGATAGCGTTTTTCAAACATAATTAATATCAATCTTATTTTTATATATTCAGGAAAAGCTTGTTTTGGTTGCATTCTTATTGA
>JAVEPM010000244.1:0-2982 GCA_034008115.1 Methanolobus sp. | reverse complement strand
GTGGCATATTATTAAAGGGATTAATGATGAGTTCAAAAGTAATTAAATTCATGGCAGGTGGTGGGAAAACAACGTATTCGAAAACGCTGATGTCTAAAGCTGAAAATGGATTGTATTTAGCATTTACGAATAGTGTTGTAGATGATATGAGCAGTAAAGGATATCTTTCAAAAACTATCGATTCCCTATTTGCTAGCTTCATTATTCCTAAGTTTGTAGATTTAATACCAATAATTAATTCTGCATCAAACATTGCGTATTTTGATTCAGAGAGCACAAATAGTAATGCTAAAGCAGCCTCAAATATCGTTTTCAATATAAATGGAGAAATATATAATAGAGGCAAAAAGATACTTGAGGTATCATTAAACACACCTAACAAAGAACTCCATAACTTCAAGTATTTTAAAAACTCTGAATCTATCAAATATATATTTGGAGTGGATTCAACTAGGCTAACTCATCAACAACGTGGTCAATTAGCAGATTATATTATCAATAATTATCCTAATCAGTTGATTAGTATTATGGCAAAAAGATTTTCTTATATTATAATTGATGAAGCACAAGATTTATCTGGATATAGAGAACGCTTTAGTAGTTTATTATATGATTCAGATATCCGACTTAGAATATTAGGTGATGATTATCAAAATATTAACAATGGTGGTAATTGGTTTAAAGATTTATCTCCATTTAAAACTAGAAATAGAACTTTCAGATGTTCTGATGTCCTTTGTGAATGGATAAGAAGAGAATTAGAAATCGACATTAATGGATTGTCTACAGAAGCTAACATAGTTTTAATTAATCAAGCAGATGTTTTAAGTTATGATAATGGTGAAAGAGTACTACTTTATAAAAGCAGAACAAAGAAATTCGAAGAAATTATCGATAACTGGACTGGTAAGACAGATACTATACAAAGTGCTAAAGGTACCACTATATATGCTGATATAGTAATTGTTGGAGATTCTCTAAATAAAAAAAACATGTATACTGCAATAACAAGGACGACGAAAAGTGCTTACTACACAATAACCAAAATCAATTAAGTTTTATTAACGTTACACTTTTGGAGGAATCATATATGAGCGTTTTAGATGAAAATATGAACTTATTAAGAGATTTAGTAGGCGATGATAAAAGAATATACGGAACTTTTTATTATGATGAAACTAATATTTTCCATAAACTAAGAATAACTGATAATGGTGCTAATAATGATTTGATTAACCAAAGTTTTTTTGGTCTAGGTGGATTGTATATTGAATTTCAGAAAGAAGTAAACGTTGATGACTTGATTAAAGAGTTAAAACCACAAAAAACAATGAAAGAGTTTAAATATAAGTATTTCTCTCGTGATAATACTTCTATAGAAGATGCGCTTAACTCAGATAGATTTTTGATTTTACTTGAATGGATTGATAAAAATGAGATTTCTATTCATTTCACTTTGATGGATTATTTGTATTATGGAATTTCAGATATTATTGATTCTTTACCAGATGTAACAAAAGTTGCAATGTACAATAGAGAATTAAAAAGCGTATTATATGATATTGTAAGACAAAATTACACTATATTTTTAGAGCTTTTTTATGAATTTAATTATCCGAACATTGAAGTTGATAGGATTCGGGAGTTTGTAAGTAAATTTTATGACTTGTACTTAGAACTTAATGAATATGATAATTATGATATAAATGACTTTCCGAAAGAATTGCTTAGACAAATGGTCAAATCTGCAAAGAGTACCAATGAACTAGTATTTATTCAAAACAATAAACCGCTTGAATTATTTAGTGAATACTCTGGGTTATACATTGACAGACCTATAAGATTTCCTAACTCTAATCACATATTTGATGAAGTTAAAGAAGTGACTGATTCACTAAGAAGTTGGGATCATGACTTTCAAACCAAGCTTAACTCAAAATTTGTAGATTCTACCGCAGATATATATGTTCAATTTTCAGATGCAATAATAGGTCTGATTAGTAGGGTATCTAATCTTATTTTGAATAAAAATCAATTCGAACTATTATTATATGTAAATCAATTAAATGAAAGGCAAGAAAGAACACTAAGATTATTATATAAATGGATAAATAAAGGTGTAAAAAGTTCAGTGTATTTTAATCAAATTATAGCTCCTAATATGTTCTTAAGAAAACAACAAATTTTTATCAATTTACTTGAAAAAAAGCAAAACTCCGTTGGAAATAGAGTAAAACTCCGTCGAACGCGAACGATTTTAGAGTAAAACTCCGTAATGACAAGACATTTTTTATTGAATTAGTTTCCAAATCTTGGAGAAAGGTATCATAGGAATATCTGACCAGGAAGGAAGCTATTTATTATATAAATTATTTAAACTTTAAAAGTCTTTTTACTTAAAAAAGTCAATCTTTTGATGGACACTTTTGGTCGAACAACCAAAGTTATGGACCATTAAGCAATGGCATAAATAAGAATGTTCGAAAAAAAGAATTCTACCTCTTTGCCGAAAATATAGGGATTAGTCAAGTTACGGCTAAAAAAATGATGGCGCAAGTTGTTGGCAAAAAAAGTCTCATTCAGTCAATGTGCGTGGAATCATATCTACCTGCACATTTGAAGACATCTTTCTTAGATCTGATTGAAGAACGATGTGCGGTATTAATGGATTAAAGACGATTTATTCACTATTCAAACCATCATTGTTTATCGGGTTGCCCACTGATAGTGATGAGAGATTTGTGGTTGACTCTAGCGATGATAATCTTGTTAGGGTTATTCATTTGTTATCTAATCAGCACTGAAAAGCTAAATATAGTACAAAAAAACTCTCAATTGAGAGTTTCTTTTTTCTTAATCAGTGACTAAGTCTTTCTTATCGACCTTGGTTTTCTTCGCGGCTTTTTCTTTGACTTCGTGTTCGATCGATTTAATGAGCTCAATTTGTTCATCTTCACTTTCGACGAGTTCGATTTGATCAAG
>JAVEPM010000062.1:0-20115 GCA_034008115.1 Methanolobus sp. | reverse complement strand
TATTGTGTCGAATGACTGACTTAATGGTGTCATTATCCACTTGCCCGCTTCTAATAGCGGGCTACCAAAGTTGATCTTTCCAGAGGCAAGCGCTTCCAGAAGTTCGGTTTTGTTCCATTGCATAATTTGAAATTTTTAATTGTAAACGGGCGCGTTGCTACCTTATAACAACAAGTTACAAAGCACCCCACCCAGATTGGGCACGGGGGAGCAGACGCATCCCCGTTAGGGGGTTAGTTATGAGGTGGTACCCATCTCTTTAAGCGCGCACAAAAATTACATAGTGATTATGTTTTTTTTTGGGGGGGGGTAAAAAAATATAGTAAAAATTTTTTTTCGGGGGTATTATTATGAAGAATGTATATAGTAGTATTGTAGATGAGTGTACAAAGTTATACATAGATAACAGAAATTATTACTTTTGTACATACATACAACAATTAAAGCATGAAGGTTACAAAAGAGGGGATATTATTTGAGTTAAAGAACTTCAACAGTGACGTGTATCAGGAGATACGTTTCATTACTAAGGGCAATGACGGTAAATATATAGATGGCACTACAAATGAGGAAGTTATTTCTATGATGATAGAGAGGTTTTATCATTTACAGAAGTCTGGGGCATCTCCGGAGAACTTTGCAATTTTGACATTACTAAAGAACATACGTAGGTTATTAGCGAAGCGGTTAACGCGAAAGATAGAAAGGTTAAAAGTTAAGGAATAATTATGGGAGACAAAAAAGAGATAAGTTTACGGTTTACGCCGGAGACTTATTATAGGCGATGTCTTGAGGCTGTGAATGGGTTTTTCGGCAATACGCCTACAGAGATTACAGTTTTATCGGTTATTTTAGAGCTTGGGGAGGATTATGCTTTCAAGCCTTCTGGGAGGAAGGAATTATTAGAGCGGTGTGGTCTTAAGACTAAGCAAAGTTTAAACAACATCATCGGCGGTTTATATAAGAAGAATCTTTTACAGAGGGTTGATTACGGATTTTACAAATTACATCCGGCTATCAGCTTCACCACTAAAGTAAGGAAAATAATAATAAATTTAGATGAGCAATAAAAGTTTCACAGAGCGAGAGATATGCAGGGAGATATCTTCTGATATAGGGGCTTCATATGAAGAGGTATTAATAATAGTAAGGAGTTTTTTATCTTATTTACGGTGGGTTATAGAGAAGAGTGGTTTTGAGACTATGACGCTTCCTTATTTTGGTAAGTTCAAAGTGAACCACAAGCGTGTACAGATAGTTAGTTCCCGTAAGATATCGAAGCACCTTGGAGTACATAAATTTTACACCTGATGTCATTATTTACATTAACAAATAATTTCATTGTCACAGTCAGCAATGAATATCTGCAGTTGAAGCCTTTCAAGGCTATTTACACTAAAGATAAGAATAGGAAAAAGACGGGAGCTATGGGGATATTTTCTTTTATTTATTTTTACGCAGATTACAAAAGTCCTTATGTAAAATATGTAGAAGAAGAGCGTATAGATATTTTAAAGCGTGATTTAGGGCTTTCTGATGACTTCAAGATTACGCAAGAGATAAGATTAGCTATTGATATGTACAAGGAATTAAACGAAACCATTAGTGTTAGCACATTAACGGATGTTCGTAATGCCATTCTTATGTCTGGGCAGGTCATTAAGGAGTTGACGCAGTCTATAAAATCCACATTGTTAGGCACTGATGAAGATGAATCTGACATAGATGTGGCTGTAGATAGGCTTAATAAATTATTAACACTATCAGAAAAGTTACCCAAAGTACTTAATGTGATAGAATCTTTAGAGGAGAAGGTGAAGATAGAGCAGAGTAAAGATACTGTCATTAGGGGTGGTGGGGAGACAGGAGCGTTTGAAGATTAGATGTGGATAAACACAGAAATATTTAGAGAAGAGGCCAGGCATTTTCAGAAATATGGCTACTACTGTCCTGATCCTGCGGGTACTGTAAACTACCAGCGTTATTGGGAAGAGCAGCTAAAGAGATGTAAGTATGGGTATGTCTCTGGTGGCAAAAGGATCACTGGCGATCATTACAATTATCTTAATTTCTCTCAGATAAAGCTCACTGACGAAGAGAATAGTAGTTCTCTTGTCACCAAGGCGAGGAAGAAAAAATCTGGTAAGAAGATTATAACCTTTCCGGACTTTTGGGATTTTGACTATGATTACTTCTGGACGTTGGAGATAGCGGAGAACGGAATCAAAGAGAAAGACTATAAAGATTTATCACTTGACATTAAAATTTTAAATCTTGGTGGTGGGCAGCATGTCATCGTTTCTAAGGCACGAAGAAAAGGTTTCAGCTTTAAGAATGCTTCTAAATGTGCTAACAGATACAATCATACCAAAGGTTCGGTATCTCTTATAGGTGCTTACGAAAGCAAATATTTATATCCTCGTGGCACCATGTCTATGGTATCTGACTATTTGAACTTTTATAATGAGGCTACAGCATGGAGTAAGAGGAGGCAGGCTATTGATAAAGTAAATCATAAGCGGGCATCTTATTTCCAGAAGCAGTCTAATATAAACATAGAGAAAGGTTATAAGAGTGAAGTTATAGCGGTTACTTTTAAAGATAAGCCAGATGCGGCTCGTGGTAAAGATGCATCTTTGATACTTTTTGAAGAAGGCGGCACTTTTGAAAATCTAAAAGAAGCCTTTTGGGCTACTAAGCCGACAGTAGAAGACGGTGATTATGTCACTGGTCAAATAGTTATCTTTGGCACTGGTGGGGATATGGAGTGTGGGACTATAGATTTTGAAGATATGTTCAACAACCCAGAGACTTATGATATGATACCTATAGAAAACCGATGGGATGAACATGCTGATGGATTAAGCTGCGGGTTTTTCTTTCCTGTCTATAATAATAAGGTAGGGTTTATTGACGAGCATGGTAACTCTTTAGCTACAGAAGCTAAGGAGAGTGAAATTGCCATACGTGATAAGATAAGGAGGACATCAAAAGACCCGAAGAACATAGATATGTATATCACAGAATATCCGTTCAACCCAAGGGAAGCTTTCATGCAGGTGTCTACCAACATCTTTCCTGTAGCTGAATTGAATGATTGGAGAAATACTTTAAGGAGTAACAACAGTTTAAAATATGTAGGTGTACATGGTGAACTTGTCTATGTAGATAACGTTGTAAGCTTCAGGCCTAACAAAGACTTAAAGCCTATTACGAAGCTCAACCCCGACAAGGGGACTGACTTACGTGGGTGTATCACAATATATCAGACGCCTTATAAAGATGAAGAAGGGAAGACACCTTACGGGATGTATATTGTTGCCAACGACCCATATGCTCATGACAAGAGTACGGGTGTAAGTCTTGGGGCTACCTATGTCATAAAAAAGCCAAATATGATATCTAAGCCGGACGACTTTATAGTAGCATCTTATGTAGGGAGGCCGGAGATACAGGATATTTATAATGAGAACATGTTTAAGCTGGCAGAATATTATAATGCTAAGATAGGTTTTGAGAATGACCGTGGAGATGTCATCGGTTATGCTAAAAGATATAAGCAGTTACACCGTTTGATGGAAGAGGTAAGTATTATAGACAAGAGGAATAACATAAATATCAGGGGGTTAGGAAGAAATTGGGGTACTTCTATTTCTACGCCAGAGAGAAAAGGGCAGGGTAACATTTTCATACGTGACTGGCTGGTCACCCCACGTGGGAAAGATGAGGACGGCAATAGGATATTAAACTTACATATGATATATGATGAGATGCTTCTTGAGGAGCTTATTAAATACAATAGTGGTAACTTTGACAGAGTGTCGGCATTACGTGTGGGCATGTATCATATGCAGGATTCTTTTAGGAAAGAGACTAAAGCGGCAGAATTAAGTTTCTCATCTGACTTTTGGGAGAGAGACTTTTTTTAAAGTACATATTATAAATTGAAGATGTGTTTATATATAATGGTGATAGGCAACACCTATTTTTACTAAAAGTTACAATTTATGAGTAGTTTCCCTAACCAGATGGTATCGCGTACAGACAAAGAAAAAGACGATTTTCGGTTCTGTAAAAATACTATCAACTCTATAATAGACAATACTGGTACTTCTAATTTCGAAGAAGAGTTCAAAGTATTGTTTGATGCTTATGATGGTAGTCTTACAAAGGTAGATTATAACCACATCACAAATCCTTTAAATACCGAGAATTCTAAATATACAAGATTCCCGGCGAAGTTACGAAACTACAATATTCTAAAGCCAGTTATAGACCTGTTGTTAGGTGAAAAGCCTAATAGGAACTACAACTATATGGTAAAGGTAAACAATACTGATTCCAAAAGTATAAGGGATGAGATGTTTATGAAGGCTATGCGGCAATATTTCCAACAAAAGCTCATCAACGAATTTGCTAAGATGGGGATAGACATAATGCAAGGGGAACAGCCTCTACCAGAAGTAGAAGCATTTCAGCAAGATTTCAACACTAACTATAGGGATTCCAGGGCTATACAAGGACAGGAAGTTATTAACGTGTTAGAAGATGAGCTAAAGTTGAGTGAAAAATTTCAGGAAGGGTTTTTCGATTATCTTGTTACAGGTCATGTGTACAGTCATAAGTATCCAAGGCATAAAAATGTAACCTATGAAATTATCCCTGGTGGAGAATTGTACTATCCAGACTATGTATCTGAGAAGTTCATTCAGGACATGCCATGGGTTTACAGGAAGTCTTTTTCAACATTAAGTCAGATACTTGATAAGTTTTATGATGTTCTATCAGAAGAGGACATCAATAAGATAAAATACACTTTACGGGAAGAGGGCATAGGAGGGACGGGTGCATATGCGCTTAGAGACATGAATGAGTTGATACCTGTATATCATGTTACATGGAAGTCTATGCGTAAAATTGGGTTTTTAACTTATTATGATGAATATGGCATTGAGCAGGAAATGCAGGTAAGCGAGGATTATCCTGTATCCGATGAAGAGACAATAGAATGGCGATGGGTAAATGAAAGTTGGGAGGGCTACCGTATTGGAGATAAAGATGACGGACTATTTTTGCTTATGCAGCCATGTCCGGTACAGATGCGTAAGATGGATTCTCTTTCAGAATGTGTATTACCTTATAATGGGAGGAGATATTTAAAAGGAGCTTCTTCAAGTGTTTCTGCTATTTCTATAGGGATACCATATCAAATACTTTACAATATCATACACTACCAGATTGAATCTGCTATCGTAAAAAATAAAGGAAAGATAGCTTTACTTGATTATGGGATGATACCACGGCAGTATGGATGGGATGATGATAGGTTCATGTATTCAGCGAGTGTTTTTGGTTTTGCTTTTGTGGATTCTACAGCAGAAAACCCTAAACAAGAACGCATCAACTTTTCTAATAACACCGTTCTTGACCTTTCTATGGGAGAGTTTATCAATACAGGGTTTAACTTACTTGTTGCGATAAAACAAGAGTGGGAAGATAGCTTCGGGATCAACCGTCAACGAAAAGGTAATGTTATGGCTTCTGACAAGGTAGGTTCTACAGAACGTGCTGTCTTTCAATCTTCTGTAATGACAGAAGAGTTATTTAGGAAGTATGAAGAATTTGAATCTTTAGAAGTCACAGGATTGTTAAATGTTGCACAAGTAGCATGGAAAGACGGGAAACATGGGATGTATGTAACATCTAATCAGCAACAAGTATTTTATGAGATAGAGCCACAGTCTTTTGCGCTTTCAGAATTTGGTATGTTTATAACAAATGCAGGAAAAGAAAAGACGAAGTTAGACACTTTAAAACAACTGGCTAACATGTTTGCGCAAAACTCTGGTTCACCATATACTATTGCTGAAATATTAGATGCTGAAAATTTCTCTACTATTAAAAAAGTATTAAAAGAGTTTGAAGAAAAGCAAGCTGCAATGGAACAACAGCAGCAACAAGCTCAGATAGAATCACAAGAAAAGTTAGAGAAAATACGTATAGAGGATAGGGAAGATAATCAGGCATTTGCAGCTTATCAAGCTGATCTACAGAGGAAACATGAAATACAGTTGAAGTTGATGGATAAAGTAGATAATGATCCTGCAGAAGAAACTGATAATTCAGAAGAGATAGAGATGAAAAAACACGAAGATATTATGAAGTTGGAGAATAAGAAAATAGAGGTTAACAAAGAGTTAAAACTTAAAGAGATAGCAGCGAAAAAAGAATCTGATAGAATGAAAAATAAAAGAACTATATAAGTAACAATAATATAATTATTAACAGGACGTAACAAATTCATTTTAACTTTGTAAAAATTTAATTATGGCTAAAGAAAGTATTTTAGGTGTTGAAGGTATTGACGTAGTAAACTATTTTAATAGTATGGAAGAACCTTCTATAAGAGATGACAATCAAGAAAGTCCTCAAGATAGTCTACAAGAACCTTTAGAAGAGGTTAAGAAAAAGCAAATTCCGAAAGAACCTGATTTGGAATTGGAAGAAAAGCAAGAGTCTGAAGAAACGGAGATTGCTAAAGAAGAAGTAGATGAAGTAGCTGAAGGTAAAGAAGAGACTTCGGCAAAAGAAAGCAATATTTATACTGAACTTAGTGCTGAGTTAGGATATGATATAGAAGGTGATTATACTGATGACGTGCCAGGACTTGCAAAAGCTATAAAATCTGTAGCAAATACTATGCTCACCGACAATTTAAAAGATGTCTTTGAGACCTATCCTGATGTAATGAAATATATGCAGTATAGGATAAATGGTGGGGATCCTGATGAATATATGCTACAAGAAGATAAGGTATTTAATGATAATATTAATGAAGATGACGAAGAGAGACAAAAAGAGGTATTAACTTATCTATTTAAAGGTGAAGGCTATACTGAAGACGAAATAGAAGAAAAATTAGAAGACTATGCAGATTCTGACCTATTATATAAAGAAGCAAAAAGAGCTGTAAGGAGAATAAAAGCAAAACAGATAGCTGAACAGGATAATAGAAAAGCTATGTTGTTAAAACAACAAGAAGAGAGGATAGCTTTAGAAGAAGAGACAAGAAAAAAACAAACAGAAGAAATTACAAACTTAATCAATAAAGGCACTATAAAAAATGTAAAGTTGTCAGATAGAGAACAAAAAGCATTTTTAGGATGGATGTTTAACCCTATAAATAAAGAAGGTAAAACACAACGGCAGATGGATATAGAAAAAGCCGATACTGAAACTGCTTTAGCTATTGAATATTTGATGTATAAAAAACTTGACTTTCGTGCATTGGTAGATTCCAGTGTTCGTACAAACCAAACAAGAAGTATAAAGGAACAACTTAACAATAATGAAAAACGGATGGTCTCCAATCCAAAAGGGTTTTCAAAAAGACCAATATTACCAAGTGTAAAAGAAATTTTCGGAACATAATATAAAACCCGTTAGGGAATAATACAGGCGTAAGTAATTAGTCACCCAGTAGTCAGCAGTATGAGTAGAATAACAATTAACATTTAACATTTATAAAAATCATGGCAAGTGACAACCTTAAAAATCTGAGGCTTTATCAGGATTATTGGAGTGAAGGAGGGATGACTGATGAAAATAATCTTTCTAATGCTCTGTTAACACAACCTGATGTACTCTCTCCTGTATTAACACATCTTGCGGGACGCGAAGACAAACGGTTTCCTCTCTCTTTCCTTACGGAAGGGATGGGAGTAACAAAAGAACTAAATGATACCCAGTATCAGTTCCCTGTAATAGGGCGGCTGAATAAAGCTGTCTTATGTACCGACATCGCTGGTACTGGATATGGCTTTTCTACTCTAAAAATCACCTTTAAAGACAGGTGGTTTAATAAATTTTACATTGTTGAGAACCCTGACGGTACACAAATTCGTCTTCAGGATGAAGGTGTACAGGTAGAAAAGGGCTGGCAATATACCGGTATTATTATGGGGCCGGATTTCGATGCTAAAGTTACCAATAATGATACTATAGGGAAAATGTTCGTTCAGACATTCGCCCCTGTTGCTATCTCCGGCTCAAGTGGTACGACATCGAATTGGGTATCGCCCAGTAAGGTAAGTAACCAGACTACGATGATTCGTAAAGGGTATCAATATGAAGGTAATGCACCTAACAAAGTTGTGAATGTTGAGTTTGACCTTGGCGGCCGTAAGAGTAAACTATGGTGGGATTTTGAAGAGTACCAGCATTTTCTTAGATGGCAGGAGGAAGTAGAATATAACCTATGGTATTCTAAATACAATAGAGATTCTAACGGCCTTATCCATAACATGGATTCTAACGGTAAGCCTATCCCTATTGGTGCAGGAGCTATTCAACAGATACCCAACAAGAACCAGTATACTTTTATGACTGCTTCTAAAATGAAAAACATCATACGTGATATTTTTTATGGTGCTTCTGATGCTCAAAAGGTACAAATAGACCTTTTTACGGGACTTGGTGGTCTTGATGAATGGGACACGGCTATGAAATCTGAAATTGCTTCAGGGACTTATATTAAAAACACCCCGGCCAACGCTTTTATTTCAGGTACTGGCAGTAACCTTCGCCTTGGTGGATATTTTACAAGCTATCAACATATCGATGGACATGTTATTACAGTACGTCATCTTCCTCTATTTGACCATGGAGCTAAAGTGTTGAACTCTCCAAAACATCCTAAGACTGGACTTCCTTTGGAATCTTACAAGATGATATTCTTGGATCGCAGTACTTATGATGGAGAACCAAACATCTATATGGTGCATCAAAAAGGCCGTCAGTTGTTACGTTGGGCTGTAGCAGGCGCTACTATTCCTCCGGGATTCTCTGGTAACTCTTTGCGTGCAACTGATATTGATGGTGCATCAGTGCATTTTATGAAATCTGCAGGTATAGCTATCCGCAGAGCGACAAACTGTCTTTATTTAGAATGTGTTAGACAATAACAATAAATTCAATTTATAAGTCTCCAGGTAGAAATTTGCCTGGAGGCTTTAATTTAAAAATTATATATGAAACGTAAAATAGTTTACATCAAAAGAAGAAAGCCAGCAATAAATCTACCAGATGATTTGCTTAAAGAAAGTACTATGAAGTTAGGTTCTGTATTTACAGATACTGGTGACATAGCAAAAGGGATTACCTTTGAAGAAGAAAAATTGTACATGCCTGAAATTATAGGTATTCCGCCAACAGATAACTCTTTCATTAGAGAATCTAAGAAATATTATACAGAACTTGAGATAAGTATACCTTTTGAAGGTAAAGCATTTGATGTTACTATTGACCCGGACACAAATATGCCTTTGAACACTTTCGACTTTATCCTTTATAAGTTTGCACTTGCGAACCCTACAGTGGCTAAAGATAAGAAAGATGCTTATTCTTCTAACAGGTACCTTTATTATATTGAAGACCCTGATTTGGAAGACACTAACAAATTTGAAAAGTTAGAAGTACGTAAAGAAGCTTATAAGGAATACATCAAACTTGCTGCTAACAAAAAAAGAGAAGCTTTGGTAAGACAAATTTTAGGGATATCAAATAAACTTACACAGGAAAAAGCAGATATAGAAACTGAACGTAAAGTGATGGAATCTCCTGATGAATTTCTCGCCATTATAAATGATAAAAGCATAGAAACACGTGTGTTTATTATGGATTGCGTTTCTAATGAAGTCCTTAAAAAGGTAGGCAACACTTATTTAGATGGTGAAGTTAATCTGGGTGTAGGAGAACAAGAGACTATTTTATACATCGAAGATAAGCGAAACAGTGAACATGTCTTAAATATGAAAGCTCGTTTAGAGGTATTTCAAAAAGGCAGATAATTACAATTGGGGTTTGTTAGACATAGCTTGACAAACCCCAATTTACATATTAATATTAAGTATAGATGAAAATAGTTCAATTTATAATAGCAATAATAATAGGTATTATTATAGGCGTTATTATAAGCGTTTTTATCGACAGGAGTAATGAAGAAGAGAACATTGTAGGAAACCCTAAAAATGATTCTATTAATATCTTGTTACAGAAAAATTCTATTATAATAACAGAGTTAAATAGAAATATCAAATTATACCAGGATACATTAGAAGAAATGGATAGGAAAGCACATAAAAATAGAAAAATTTATGAAAGCAATATGCTTAGGCTTGACACTATCAGTATGGATGAGCATTACAGCATTTTCGCAGCCGAAACAGATAGCAGTAGATAGTATAACGTATTATCTTATAGAAGGTTATAGAATTGTTAATGCTAACAAGAAATTTGAAGAGTTACATTATTTGCAGATAGAAATATCAGATTTACAACGTATAAATAGATTGTTGAATGATAGTAAATTAGAGTTAAAGCAAATTATTGTCAGTCTGGAGGTAAAAAAAGAAATATATAAAAATCACTTAGTGATTACCCTAAAAGACTTAGAATATTCAAATAGTATTATAGCTATAAAAGATAAAGAGATAAAAAAACAAAAGCTTAAAACAAAAATTGTAGGTATTGGGGGTATAGGGATTATCGCTTTAATTTTATTATTATGACATTAGAAGACCTTCATATTATTGTAATCCAAGGGGTAGACAATTTAAATGCACATATATCAGATGCCTTACATCCTCAAGAGATAAACCTCATTTTGCAAATGATGCAAAATAGTTTTATTAGAGGGTTTTTTAAGCCTAATCGTGAAATGGTATCTGTTGAATCTTCTATTGTTTCACAAGCAGACCTTAAAAACCTTATCAAGTTTGATATTGAATTAACAAAAATAGTTGCTCCTATAGGTAACTATATTTCTTTTAATGCCCCAAATGACCTAATGTATCCAATAGCATTGATGGCACAGGTTGATCGTTTCCCACAATCAGAAGAAAAGATGCCTGTAAGGATTGTACCACACGAAGACTTGGAAAAAACGTTACAAAATCCTTATGCTACCACTCATCATTTATCTCCAGTAGGTGTTATTTATACAGATAAGATTAGCATATACACTAAAAAAAGGTTCATAGTGAATAAAGCCTTTTTGACCTATCTAAAAAAGCCAATGGTAATAAAAGGGATAGATTTGTCAATAGTATTAGATGATTTTTCAGATGAAGTATATGAAATCATAGGGAGGAAAGCTATAGAATATATTTTAGAAACTTATCAGTCTCCAAGATTCCAGACAAATGTTCTTGAAAATCAAATGAATAAATAAATTTAAATATTTTTAAAATGGGAAAAAAATTAATTATTTCAAACCTTGGACAGGAAACAACTAATACAGCTATTAATGCTTTATCTGTAGGAAAGGTAGGCATTGTAGTTGCAGGCACTGATGTTACAACTATAACACCTTTAAAAAGTGACCTGATCCATATAATGGCAAATTATGCAGCCGATCGAAAAGACATCACACCTACTTTTACACTTAATGATATTAAATACATTAAGAAGCTGACATATTCTGCTGGAACAAAACAAAGCCAGACAATTACGCCAGTTCCTGCAGTAGGGCATGTACAATATAGTATAAAAATTATAAACACCACATCAGGGCAGGCTTCTCTTCCAACAGCTACTTTTTCAGTTCCTTATGAAACAACCAATACTGCTGCAACAATTGTAAATAACTTCGTTGCAGCAATCAATAAAAGGAATAAAGAAGTTGACCTTGGGATTGTAGCTTCTATTTCTTCTAATAAACTTAAGTTGGAAGCAGAGAGTTCTTTTAATACTTTTACCACCTTCTTAAATGATGATTTAGAAGGAGCTACGGTTAGTAATGTTGCTGGAGTGGTAGAAGTAGGAACTCCAAAATGGCTTGCACGTATCGAAAATGAGTTTCTAAGTTATGGTGAAGGACATTGGAATCGTGTATTGTTTCCAACAATCCCTGTATCTAATGTTAACAATGCAAAGACTTATAATTTGTTAGTGTTAGAGATTGCAATGCCACGTAAAGACCATAGTGGTACAAGGCAGTGGACAGATGAACAAGAAATTCTTTATATTGCAGAAGATTCTACATTCACAAATTCCACTTCAAAACCTTCTATAATTGAGACGATTATAAGTTTAGTATAATAGTACAGTTCTGTTTTAAAATATTTATAATTGATGCGAGGGTCTTACGACCCTTGCATTATATTTAGTTGTTATGTTAGAAGCTACATTTACATTTGGGTTTAGAAATGGCAATTCTTTTTGCTTTCAGGATAGTTCTACTTTACAGAGTACGAAAGATAACCAGAATCTGACAATATGTTTCCCAAATGGAGATAGGCTAATCTATTCTGCGCAAACAAGTGATCTCCCAGACCCTATTCCTGTAGGAGAAGGTGACCTTGGTGATGAAAATAGCTATATCCTTGCAGACTTAAGAGAGTTAGGGTTTAATACGTCTAATCCATTAGTATATGTAGATATAGATAACTTAAAAAAGGATATTGCTTTAAATCCTTCAATGTATGTAGATTCCTTTCAAAATCCTATAGGGTTTGATGAACATGTCTTTCCATCTGGAGTATATAAGATAGAATATTCTTTTAGTATTGTAGAAATTATTCCAAATCCGATACCAGACCCTATGGATAATCCTACGCCAGATCCTGCACCAGCTTATTATGGGGAACAGTATGTTATCAACATTTTTCGTATTAATAACTGGATAGCTATTGAAGCTTATCCTTTTTTATATAATATCACCCTTGAAGGGATACCACATAATATAGCAAGACAGATAGAAGTACTTCTTTTAAAGGAAGCTGGAATAATACAATTTGAATGCTACAATTATACAAATGCAAACAAGTTGTTGATGGCAGCGGATAACTTATGTATCCTATAATAATGAGATCGTTATATAAAATAGATTATCAGACGGATGTAGGGTTTAAAGAATCTACAAGGAAATCTCTTTTAAAGGTAGCTAATGAGATTGCTGATAAACGTTTGTATGGGTCATTATTAAAAGCTAAAGATATTATTATATCTTTGCGTTTGTTGTTAACTCATTTTGTTTCTGGGTTTCAACATGAAGAGAGTTATGTAGGGCTTACTACACGGAAGATAACAGTTACAGAAGTTGGAGGAAATGGTAGCTATTATTTTGTTAATGGGTATTATAGGAAGCCGGGGGGTAAAGTAAAGGTATTAGTAATACCTCCGGAAGAATTAAATGTCTATAGTATTGTAATTTCTGGAGTAGTTGTAAGCAATCAAAATCAGGTATATAGCTTTACTATGCCAGATAGAGATATAAATGTTACTATAACATACTCTACAGAAATACCTGCTTTAGAAGGAATTGGATATTGGATCATCGAAGATAATTTTATAATTTCATAATCATGGGGTTTAAAACACGACAAGTACTTAAGACTTTTTTCGAAACAGGAGATAAGCCTACACAAGAAGAATTTAGTGATTTTTTAGATACTGCACTATTATGTACTGAAGACTATGCTTTTGTAAAACGTGGTGAGGGAGATATTTATAGTCCCCAATACCAAGAAACCATGACTAATATTTTCAAAGGTAATTGTTGGAAATATAAAAAGACTCTCCCTGCTCCACCTTTTGATGGTGAAATCCCAAATCTTTCGTATGTTATAGCAAAAGTAAATAACCCTTATACTTTTAATTATAATGATTCACTTAATTGGGAGATAATAAGTTTTTCAGAAACTATACCTACTTTAGAATCTACTGCGGATTTTGTAGCATTTTATGAAGGGGTTGAAAAAATAGAATCTTTTCAGATAGCATCTAATGATTCTGTAAAATTTGAAGCCCGATTAAATATTAACAAGCCATACCAAAAAATAAGATGGAGTTTTAATGAAGTAGCTTCTAAAGCTAATTTTATTTCTTACAATCGCGATCCAGAGATAAGATTTAATAATGACGGTATATATAATGTAGTGTTAAAAACACAAAATGCTGAACATGAAATAGTTGCACAATGCATAAAACTTAATTTTTTAACTGTTGGAGAAGTAGTTCAGCATACTGTAACATTTAATGTGAAAAGCCATTCAGGAGAAAATGTAGAAAATGCTATTATTACTATTGATGGAAATCAAATAATAATAACAGATGCAAATGGCAATGCAACAATCGTTTTGCCTAATGGCACTTATGCATATAATTGTGAAAAAGAACCTAATACTATTACAGGTACTTTTACTGTTCAAGATGAAGACTTGTTTGTACAAGCTAATTTTCCTGCAATAATTCTTAAATACACTTTAACTTTCCAAACTATATTTGAAGAAGCGCCTCTTATTGGAGTAAACATTATTCTTTCTGGAAGTCAACTCGACGCCCCATCCACCAAAGTATCAAATAACTTAGGTGTTGCTGCTTTTAATGAATTGCTACCTGGGACATATTATTACGAAACTTCTTTAAATGGTTACATAGGTATGTCTGGGCAAGTAGATATAACAGATGCAGATGAAATTGTTAGCTTAACTTATGTACAAAGTACAAATACTACATCTGTTAAATTTGTAGTGTTGGATAATGATTATATGCCTATAGATAGCGCTATTATTACTTTAGGAAGTATAGAAGCCACTACCAATAATGGCTTATGCATCTTCCATAATATTTCAATAGGAAGTAATCAACCATATATAATATCTAAAGAAGGTCATTATCCAATAACTAAAGAGATTACAGAAGTCACTTCTGATATGACTGAATTTAATATAATGAATATACTAAATGAATCAGTTTTATTGGGTGTATCTGAAATATTAGAACTTACAGATCTTTCTTTAGGAAGAAGTACATCATTAAATCCGCGTAGTCCTAATTGTTCTAAAACACCAACATTAGGGTCAAGATTTGGAGAAGGTACTGTTATACATATATTACAACCAGGGGAATTGGGATATGTAGATGGTATGGTAAAAGGGCTAATACTTGCAGATACTGATGTTGGAACATTTTTATGGGGCAATTCTACTTCTGTAGGAAATACAAGTACTGAAATAGGTTATGGTCAGGCTAATACTAATAATATAATTGCAACTTTAGGCCAGTTTAATAATGATTTATATGCTGCTAAAAGCACTGATGTTTATAAATCTCTATTGTTTTCTGATTGGTATTTGCCAAGTAGAGATGAATTGCTTACAATATTAGATAATGTAGAATCTTTACCTCCTGGGTTTAGTATAAATACTCTTTATTGGACATCAAGTCAGGTAAATGCTACTACAGCATATGCTGTAGGAACTTCAGGTGCACAAGAAGTTTTAAAGTCAGGAGAATGTCGTGTTAGAGCCATAAGGAGTTTTCAGGTTAATATGAATAATATAGAAATAGATTGGGTAGGGCCATTTGGTACTGATGCTGGATATAATTGGGTGGCATTGCCTACAGTAGGGGGTATTACTTTTGATATATATACAAAATATCAAGATGTGAAAACTTTAGACATTTATACTTGGAAGACTATAACAGATAATTATAATGTGAGTGATATAATTTATCAAGGGTGCGACTATAAACTTTATATTCATAAAGGGATAGTACATGCAATATTAGGACAAATCCCTCAAGAACCAGTTAATGCAAGATTTAAGATATGATAACTTTAACAGATCAAATAAAATATAATGGGACTGCTTATTTAGATCCAAAAATAGCAGTTGGCACAAATCAACAGTATGCTACTATAGAAGCACTTATTGCTGACCTTGGCCCTAAAGGACAGATCACTGTCAATATGAAAATATTTGATTTAGATCAAGGAGGCATTTTTAATATTATTTATGATAATGGATGGGGATATGTTCCTGTTAGTAGTGGAGGTAACAATCAACAATATATACGTATAATACCTTCTGAAGAAAGTGATACTATTATACTTGAGGAAGTTGTAAAAGTTGAATTTATCACAATCAATCAATTAGTTTATTTTGGGAAAATAGAAGATTCATCTGGATTTGATGGACATGATTACATGTATCAAAATGTATATGGTGATACCATTATTCAGATTAATGAAATGGAACTTGGATTTAAATTTGCACCAGATATGATAGTAAATGTCGCATATACTTTAAATAATTAAATATATATATTAATAAAAATAACAATTAGAAAATGGCAAAACCAAAAAAAATCCAACTCCATAGTATTAACTTCCAAGCATGGAATATACGTGGAGCTATTAATTTTACAGCATTTTCTCCTAATAATATTCTTGCTGGCGACGCATGGCATAATATTGCAGAAGTAAATGTGGAAGTAAACGATTTAACAATTCGGCCACAGGATACTGTAGTTGCGATTATAGATAACCCAGGTCCTCTTAACGAGACCAATCTTGCTGCAGGAAAATGGAAAGTTTTGCGAAACTTATCAGATGACATACTTGATTGGATAGAACAGCAGCTTTATACTGCACCTTCGGCAAATCTTACTGGTAGTATAACGCTTGAAAAGGGCTTCAGTTCGGCTCCTTATGGAGCTAAATTTACGTGGAACGTTACGGCAGGTACTAACCCAATCATCACGAGTGAACTTCAGAAACGCGAAGGAGCTGGATCGTGGACTAAAGTAAAAGACCTTACCGGCAACTCCGGTTCAGAAACTATCGACATTACTATTGACACTGACACACAGGTGCGAGTAATGGTATCGAGCAAGGCTGGAGAGTCTATTTATTCACCAAGTTGTTTCGTGAAATTCCAATTTAAAACAGGGTATCGTGTAGGTGGAGGAGATATTGTACTTAATGATGCTTTTATGAAAGATGGTACTATGGGTTTTGATACAGATGCTTACCGCAGCTTTACGGCTAATGCAGCCGCAGGCGAACATATATACTATTATGTCCCTAAATTATTTGTTACCAGTCCTTATATGAATCCACCATATTTTTACGTAGGCGGGTTTGAAGGTGGTTTCAATGTAGCTTCGCAAACGGCAGCATATGTATTTGGTGACGGAACTACAGTAGATTATGTGGTTTATAAATCAACAAACAGCGGCCTGGGATCGACAAATGTAACTGTACAAGCTAATTAAAAGGAGGGTAAAATGGCTATATCAATAATAGATAAAATAAAACAAAAAAACGAGTTAACTTTCCCTTTGATCGATTATATCGACATCAATGGCCGCATCACAGGTTGGCAAAACCCTATAAAACAGATTTTTGGTGACGTTGCTTCAATTACCGGCCTCGTGCCGGGCGATACCTTTATCGTCCGTGCTGTTGGCGGAGAGTGGCCGCAGTTTGCCGGTAAGGATATTTATGATCGTGATGCAGAGGCAATTCCAAATGCTATATATATACTTGGAGAACCTGTCGGTGAAGGGCCTGGACTTATTTATTTTGTCACTGCACCAACTCTTAGCATGGTGTTACTTGATAAATCAGATGGGAATTTAAAAGTTTATAAAGGTGTATCAAATCCTTCATGGACTAATCTTATAACCGGATCGGGAGCAATAACAGGTAAAACATTGAAATATGAAGATTTCATAGTTGTAGATACATCAGAAACAACAACACAGAATTACTTTTCTGAAACCGGAAAATTATCTTTTGGTTATGAAATTGTAAGTGGTGACACTATAAAAATGTATGTAAATGGTATAAAATATACAGATTTTGGAACGATACCAGACTACACTTATAACAGTGGTGACATGTTCCTTTTCTGGAATGAAACAAATGCAGGTTTTAATCTGGAGAGTGAAGACAAAGTAATTATTGAAATTTATAAATAATCTTCAACCTAAAATTTAATACAAAATGATTTTACAAAAACAAACAGAAGGCCTGATAACTGCACTTAGTTCAAAGGCTGATCAAGCAACTACGTATACAAAGACTGAGGTAGATACCCATATCGCTGATCTTGTTGATTCTGCTCCTGAGACTTTAGATACACTCAATGAATTAGCTACTGCATTAGGCAATGACCCTAACTTTGCAACAACTATAGCAACCCAAATTGGTACAAAAGCGAGTCAAACAGATTTAACTGCGCACACAAATAGTAAGGTAAACCCACACGAAGTAACTAAAACACAAGTTGGGTTAGGTAATGTTGACAACACCGCTGACTCGGACAAATCGGTAGCGAGCGCTGCAAAGCTTACTACCGCAAAAACCATCAACGGGGTTTTGTTTGACGGAACCAAGAACATCACAGTTGAGGATGCGACTAAAGAACCGACGTTTACCAAAAAAACAGCTTTTAACAAAGATTTTGGCACAACGACTGGAACCGTTTGCCAGGGTAACGACACAAGGCTGAGCGATGCTCGTACTCCCAAAACCCACAGTCACACCAAAGAAGAAGTGGGTCTGGGAAATGTAAATAATACATCAGATGCAGATAAACCGGTATCGACAGCGCAACAAACCGCTTTGAACTTAAAAGCAAATTTGGACGGAAGTGCTCATGTCGGGGATATTTACAAAGCTGACACTGATGGACATCTTATTTCATCCGGTAAGAAGTTTAATGATTCTGGTACTTCTGAGGCTGATATTTGGAGTGCCAGTAAAGTTGCATCTGCAATCTCAGCAGGTATCTCTGGCACTGCGGTAACTGGCTATCAGGTAATCAAATCGGGGCCAACTACTCCATCTGTAGCCGGGACTGTTGTTACTATTGCAGATGTGTTTGTAGCAGGTAAATTGCCAAATATCGCTATAAAACCTATCGTCACTATAAACGGGCTTATGATTCCTGAAGGTGATCCGGCAAGCAAATCAAATCGTTGGACTCGTGATAATAATGCTTTGAAAATCAAAGTGAATTACATATTGAACAATGAAGATGAAATTTGTGTAGTATATTCTTATTAATTAAATGCTTTAAAGTAGCCTCTCAAAAAGAGGGGCTACTTTTTAAAACAATTAGCCAATGAAATATAAACAAATAAAAGAAGTAAGCATAGATGATACTGATCTCGATGTTGAATTTTATGATGTTGTAGATTTAAGAGATTCTGATGTAATAAATTGGAGTGTGGGGGCGATCTTTACAAAAACGCTTGATAAAAATACAACTATTTCTTTTAGAACAGAATCAACATATCTTAATAAGGTCATATTATTAATTGTTTCAGGAGATTTTGCTTTTATATTACCTGAAGAAGCTTTTATCTTAAATGGTACTTATGTTGGTACAGTACCAAATTATATTTATATTCATTGTATAGCAGTTAGTCCTGTTGAAAAGTTTTTAGTAACTATAAGTCAACAACCAATAAATGATAATCCAAAATTATAATGATAGGTTATATGATACCGTTTGGAGTGCGTATTGTAACGCCTCCTGTTGTTTCTAACTTCACCTTCACCGTCACAGTCACGGCAGGGCAGACTGTTGATTTAGAGCTATCGGTTCTCACCGGAAAAACAGCAAAGGTTCAGTGGGGTGACGGCAGGGAAACCACTGTGTCGTATTCGGCTGGGAATTATACAAATCACACGAATGTTTACGCTGCTGCTGGAACTTATAATATTAAAATTGTTGATGCGGACAATTTAAAAGGGTTCCGAATAATTAATCCTGCTTATAGCGTCAACATCGTTGGTGCACTTCCGGTGAACCTGACATACTTATTTTTATACGGAGACTCAATAGCCTGGACTTACAGCGGCGCACCTCCGGTGAATCTGACATACTTACGTTTAAACGGAGACTCAATAGCCTGGACTTACAGCGGCGCACTTCCGGTGAATCTGACACAATTATATTTATACGGAACCTCAATAGCGTGGACTTACAGCGGCGCACTTCCGGTGAATCTGACACAATTATATTTATACAGAACCTCAATAGCGTGGACTTACAGCGGCGCACTTCCGGTGAAGCTGACATACATATATTTAAGAGGAAACTCAATAGCGTGGACTTATACCTCACAATCTTATAAGAGCACGCTATCTTATTTCTTATATTTACCAGGCACGACCGGCAAATGGTTAAGCGCTACTGTAGATCAAGTAATCGCAGATTTGAAAACAAGTACGATGGCCGGGGAGGTTAACATCGCAGGAAACAACGAGGCGCGGACAAGCGCCAGCGATCAGGACTTGGTTGATTTAAGAGCCAA
>JAVEPM010000243.1:0-3006 GCA_034008115.1 Methanolobus sp. | reverse complement strand
ATTTATAAAACCATGAAACTTTCGTAATCACTATCGCCCATAAAATTTTCAAAATCATATTGCATTGGTTGAAAATTATTCTCAGGAATTTTCTCAGTCATGTAACTAAAAATCGCCCAATTTCCTGCTGTCTTATATCCTTGAAGTCCCTTATTAACAATCATTTGATTAAGTTTTACAGAAATCTTGTCAAGTTGATTGCAGAAATTACTGTAATCCAATTGTCCTTCGTAGTAAGCATTTTCGGTCAAGAAGACAGCTCTCTTAAAATCAACAGGTTTTCTATCTTCAAGCATATCTGTTATCTCGTCAACCGCCTGTTTAAAATAAAATTCATAATCCTGTCCGAAACTTATCAGACTAATCAATAAAATTAGTATTGTCAATTTTAATCGTTTCATATTTATTCTTTGCTCATTCATTGCACTTCCGTTTCTTGGCATTACGCCCAACGTTCGTGTGTATGAGGCGTTGGGCACTTCAAAGAGATTAGTTATCAAGTTACAACTACGCACAATAATAGTACAAATGTTCAAATACCTACTTACCGCCCAATGACTTATACACATTGTTGGGCGTATGTGCTTTTTTATTCCACAATCTACTTTTATAATCATTTAAATTACTTTCCCATATTTTGAATACAGTTTCATATATGTCAGGATGTTTATTTTCTAATCCTGAAATATCTTTCATTTTATATGTTTCATTCCAATTCCAATCTTCATGTGTAGGAACTATTCCTTGAATTTTGAATAAATTGTTTTTAAAATATGTCCATAATTCAATTTTTTGAGGGTCTAATCCTCCAAGATTATGTTCGTATGCGATAAGAAAACAGAATCCTATTTTATCATTTACCTCAAAATATTGAAGAGAATTTTCCCAGTAAACTGGGAATGTTCCTTTATCAATCTCTGTTGTGCTAATGTTTTCAACACATAAACTATCCTTACAATATGATAAGAAATACATTTTAACAGAGGATGTTGAATTTTGACAACATGGAGGAATTTCAATATCCAAGAGAAAGAAAATAGTATTGTCATTATTTTGTAAAACTATACCATCCTCTTTAATCCATATACTTTTACTAATATCTGCAATAGGTCTTTCAAGTTTTGAAATCCTCTTTACGACATAATCTGATTGTCCAAAAGAATTCAAAGAACAAAACAAAAAAACAAAAATTAGTTTAACGGGTGCTTTCATTAGGGTTTGTATTAAAATTATGGTTAATAGTTGGGACATTGTAATTTGGTGTTATTCCATTTGGCATAAAGTAACGAACACTACTTGGATTATTATAGGTAGAAACCTTAACTTGATTTCTTTGATTGCCACCATAACCATGAATATTGTTTCCATTAACACCTACTACAAATGTAACATGACTATTGTTTATTAATGCAATAGCTCCAACCGCAGGTCTATCAATTTCAGTAACATTTGAATTAAATCTGTAACTCCAAGCATTTGCACTATATTGATTGTCATTTCCAGGTAAGTCAACTTGCTCAACATTCCAATTCACAAACGAAGCACACCAAGCAGCTTCGTCTGTAGTACAAGGTTGACCTGTGCTACCGTCAACTGTCGTTGCATGGTATTCAAGTATTCTTGGGTTATGTTCTGTTTTTGATGTGTTTTCTGTTACGCCCCATTCGCCTTTTGCATTTATTAAATGCTGTGGAACTGCATAGCTATTTCCTGCTTGATTTGTTCCATTTGCAGAAATAACAACTTCATTTATCATGTTTTCTCCAAGATTTGTAAATGCATTTTCCCCATAATGAGCTGTAGCATCAGCATTATTTGGTAACCAAATTGGGTCATCAGTTGCATTATCTGCATTACTTATATACCAATCTCTACCATCAGGGTCAGTTACTAAAATGGGATTATTAGCAGCAAAATGATATGGAGACCAACTATAATAGTTTTCAGCATGAGGGTCAACGGACCACCATTTAAAAGCAGAAGGTTTAAGTTGGTGTTTATTTAAAATACTATCTTTTTTATCAAAGTAGGACAAAACCAAATTGTTTGCATCAAGTTCTATGTAATCAATTTGGTCTAAGCTATCAGTATTATATGCCCTGTAAACAATATCAATGTCAGGAAGTTCTAACATTGGTTTCTGTTCCTTTGATGGAGCAAAACTATCATACGGAGTTTGAGCAAAACAAATATTAGTAGCGGTTGCGAAAGCAACTGCTACTAGCAAATTTTTAATTGTTTGTTTTTTCATTGCTTATCAATTTTGAGTTTGTGTATATTTTCCTGTTTTTATTTCTTGTACTTTTTCTTTGTATTGTTGTGGAGTTAGGTTTGAATACCCCATCTCCTTAATAAATTGTTCAGTTGATTTAACCTCTTCAAATAATGAAATCAACTCGGCATCAATTCCTATCTGATTATAATCTGTGAAACCTTTATTTTCCATTGCTTTATCCAGTCTGAATTTTAATTCGTCAAATTTCCATAATTGGAGCAAACTTGCTTTACAATATTTAAGTCCAATATTGCAAGATTTTTGAACTATTTCTCCATAATATTTCCCAGTCTTTTTCTCATAATAGTCAACTAAATCACTTAAACAAAGCACTAATAGTTCTTTTCTGTCAAGAGGCTTCATATACAAACCGCTTTCCATTCCTGCATCTGAAACGTTAAAAGATTCAATAATAAAACTTGTTCGTGAAAATGTTCCGCTTGTTAATTCAAGATTCCACCATTTTCCTTGCTCGTCTTTATGTTTTACAAATACATGCATTGGGGCAGTTGCAATAAAAGCTTCCACATTTACTTCGTCTGCCAAAATTTTGTATAGATAAGGCAAAGAATGACAATTCCCTTTCCTTGTGGTAAGTAAAGTAGAAACCATGAAACTTTCGTAATCACTATCGCCCATAAAATTTTCAAAATCATATTGCATTGGTTGAAAATTATTCTCAGGAATTTTCTCAGTCATGTAACTAAAAATCGCCCAATTTCCTGCTGTCT
>JAVEPM010000242.1:0-3015 GCA_034008115.1 Methanolobus sp. | reverse complement strand
CATAAGGACAGTAGCCGTAACTATCTTGCTGGTATACCGCGAGCCTAGGAACCGTTCTTGGATAATGTCGAGCATAGGGTTTGTCTGTATTTTTAGCCAGATGATAGAACCCAATGATCTGAATTGGGTTGTCACAGCCCGGACAAACAGCAAAGAAGCTAAAGCCTCCCTTATCATTACTTACGTACCACGGTGCCTGACGCCCCGTATCTGCTTCAAATACCTCCCTATCAAGCGGTTTTTCATCCCAGTCTGACACGCTTAACTTATAAACATTCATGCAATTACCTTCGGCTCTAGAACGTTTTTATTCGCCTGAATCCGCTGATAAATCTCTTCCCTGTGCACCTCAATACTGACCGGCGCATCAATCCCCAAACGTACCTGACCGCCATTGATGCCTAACACCGTGATCTGTATATCGTCGCCAATATGAATAGTTTCACCCTGACTTCTTGTTAATATGAGCATCCGCATCTCCCTATGTTTTTATCAACTACAACTCAAAACCACCGTAACAAAAATATTACACTGCAACAATCAGCAGCTCTCAACTGCCGGATAGCTTTTACTTAACTCATTAAAACCCATAGTTGCTGCAAAGTTTGTAAGGTGTACCTGGCATAAGTACCCACAACAAAAAAGCCAACTTCCAATCTGATCAAACATATTAGATATAACGGCTTGAGCTGGGAAGCGCAGAACACCAAAGAGCATGCTGGATACCCTAGATACCCAGAGTTAGGGTGGCCTGGAAAATTGGACGAATGATCGCAGGTCTAGAGGGAAAACTATAACCCATACCGCTTTCGCCCTCGAACACCATGCATTGCTATCTCTGGATCTAATACTTCAAGATCGTTTGCTAACTGTTCTAGCCACCTTTCTTGGCTATAAGCCCAAGATAAAACCCACGGCATAGCATGCCCGCCTTTCACACAAACCTGAACGATGTTTTGTAGCTCTCTTGCCTCCTCAATCCGCTTGTAGATTCCCTCACGATCATCTTTGAACAGACTTAAAAGATGATCGGCAGCGGATGCTCTTCTCAAATAGCGCATGCGTAAAACGATCAGATACCCAGCACTAGCTACAGCTAAAAAAACACTAAAGCCAACCCATATGCCAGCATGAATACTCATCGTTTATTCTCCAACAAATGCATTATCTACCTAACTTTCCCTACAGCAACATCATGCACAGTCTGGAACAGCTCAGAGACACCTTGTTCATTCAACTGAGGCCGATAAGAAGAGCTATAGGTGACATAAACCATAGAGCCTGCGCCATTCTTTTCCAATTCGATCACGATACGATTTGGCGGGTTCAGATCGCCGTAGTTTTTACCCATTTTGTAGAAGCTACCAGGTGCTGCTTCCCAAACAGCCTCTTGACTAGCCAATGCAGTGGCTTTCCAAGAATCAGAGTCTCTACCGGAGTTTTTCAAGGCAACAATCTTGGCATCGACATCTTCAAAATTGTAATAACGTCTCAATCGAGCGGCTGCTGTATCAACATCAACAGGCACTAAAACGTCATACTTACGATCTTCTCTAACAATTCTACCGCCGGTCAGAAACGCAGTGAGTTCACTGCTGGCATCACTGACCGTTTGATTCATCTCTGACAACTCTTGTGTTGAGCATCCACCTAATAAAGCAGCTGAACACACTGTCAGCATTGCGAGGGTTCGTTTCATATTTCTATTCCTTTTAGAGTCAACGGATTACTACGCCCAGTTGATATTGAAACAAACCTTCTCCCTCTACTGCAAACAAAACGAATCATTGGCAATCGGTTTACAGCACTTATCGAGTCAGTTGCTCTGACATAGTGGCTTACCCTCCCCTAATACCTATAAAACGCGGAAGAGTAGGCATGTCCAGAAAGTATTTAAGAAAAGAAGAAGCAGCTCAGCAAGGCTGGTATTGCCTCAAAGACTTAAAAACACTTTTCCGTCTCAAGCCTTCACCAAGACAAGCACCGTCAGGTGAGGTTTGGCAAGGGCAAGGCTCATATTACGTCTACGCCAAAGATGCCTGTTTACCCATGCGTCCCTACCGCCAACCAAGTGAAGCACAGCTAAACGCATTAGCCCAAGGGCGTGAGCTAATCGGCACAGCCCAATGTAATAACTGCAAAAATAGATTTCCAGATTGGTTTTTAGGCAACAACTCATTGTGTGAAAATTGCGGCACCTTAAAGCGCCTTAGTTACTGCATAGATACTGCACAGCAATGGTTATCGGGGGAAACAGCTGTAGTGTTAGACACCGAGACCACCGGTCTAGATGACCAGGCAGAAATTGTTGAAATCTGCATCATTGACTTGCAAGGCAAACCTCTACTTAACACCCGTATTCGCCCAACTAGACCTATTCCAGCAGCAGCCACCGACATTCACGGTATCCGCGATATAGACGTGCAAAATGCTCCTTCATGGGCCGATATACATGATGAGTTTTGTTCAATAATTGCTGGACGCTCTGTCCTTATTTACAACGCTGAATACGATGTTCGATTGCTTTCTCAAACAGCAGATCTACATGAATTACAAGTCCCTACCCTCCAGTCTCATTGCGCAATGAAGCTCTATGCCTATTGGCATGGAGATCTACAGCACAACGGGAACTATCGCTGGCAAAAGCTACAAACAGCAGCACAGCAATGTGGCATCGACTGTTCATCCGCACACCAAGCATTGGCTGACTGCCTGATGACACTTGGAATTATTCGCCACATCGAAACATATCAAATACCCCAATAGGCTCACATGAAAAGACTCTTTCAGCGGTGGTCAAAAAAAAGCCCGACAGCATCCACCGTAGCGCACAAGACAGGTGAGTACCTGCACCCGAAGTCTGCCCAAGTTTTATTAAGCAGCGACCGGCGACAAGCCTTGCTCGATCAGATATGGGAGCAAACCTCCATATCCCGTGAAACCTATCAAACGCTGTATATGGAGCCAATTACTCGGTATGCCGAACTGGTTCAAGAACTGCCTGCCAGCGAGACG
>JAVEPM010000241.1:0-3038 GCA_034008115.1 Methanolobus sp. | reverse complement strand
ACGGTTATGAGATACTAGATAATAAAATTAAACTATGGCTAAAATGCCTATGATAGGAAAAATCTAAAATAAAA
The DNA here is from genome assembly GCA_034008115.1 of Methanolobus sp. Lineage (GTDB taxonomy): Archaea > Halobacteriota > Methanosarcinia > Methanosarcinales > Methanosarcinaceae > Methanolobus. The sequence goes on along the minus strand of JAVEPM010000241.1, from coordinate 2,964 downwards.
AGGAAGGTCTAAAATATGTATGCAAGATTTCAAAGATATACTATCAATAATAGGACAAATAATTCCGACAATCGGAGTATTATTCTTGATATACAACCATTTTAAGAATCCTGACATAAAAGCGGCCAAAGATATCAATGAGATCAGAACATCATGTCTACTGAAGCATGAAAAGATGGACTACATAATCGCTCAAATAAATAAAAACTTGGATGCAATGAATCAACGCATTACGCTACTACAGGAAAACGACATCAAACACATAGAGCTTGAGATGAGAGAAATGGCGAACACGCAAACAAAGATACTTACAATATTAGAATATAATGAAGGCAAAAAAATATGATAGTAAAAGCATTACATCCAAATATCGAAGGGAATCCGAGGTCAAACCTGACCACGAAAGCCGTCTCAGGACAGGCTGATTTGATTATCCAAAACGCTTCCGACTTCGCCGTGGATGACCACTTGGTCATAGGAAATCCAGCCGAAGAATTGACCGAAATCAAGAAAATTGCCAGCATATCCGGAAAGACAATCACTCTGTCGGCAAACTTGGTTAATACCCACCCGGAAAACACACGGATAACATTTATCAAATACGATCAGGTCAAATTCTACAAGGCAACGAGCGTAAATGGAACATACAACCTAGTGGCAAACAAAAGTATCGCCATAGATGAACCTCATACGCTTTATGATGACTCGACAGCACTCTCGACAGATTACTTCAAGATAAAATACTTCAACAGTGATTCGAGCGACCTATCAGTATATTCAGATCCAATTGGAGCTTCAGGATTCCCAAGGTACTCACTAAAAAGAATTCAAGATGCGGTATATGCAAAGACCGGAGACAAAAAAGAGAGCTACTACACCCGGGAAGAAATCACAGACTGGGTAAACGAAATCAAGGATGACATGGTCAATCAGATCATTGACTCAAACGAGAAATATTACAACACATATGAAAATCTCACTGTAGACTCCGAAGGCGAAGCATCGCTTGGAGCAAACTTTAGGAAATTTCAAAAGATGTTTGTGCTATACGATGGCGTGAATGGAGTGCGAGCTCGAAAGTTTGAATTTGAGGAAATAAATGACTTTTCTCAGACATTCTCGCAAGAATATCCCGGATATTACTTCAGACAATATAAAGTCGGATGTCGTCCAAAAGGAACTGCCGGAACCACAATCATTCAGGTGCATTTTGAAGACCAGCCTGATGACCTTGAAAACGACATGGACGAGATACCAAAACCACTGCGATTCTATATGCACGTGGTAATGGACGGATTGATGGCCAAGGCCATGGAGAAAGCCGGAAAGGACGGCCGTTCTGACCGTTTCTACAAGAAATACCAAATAGGGGTGCAGAATATGCTTGAAGAGATAAATAACCTCGTCTTGGACGAAAATAGAGGCGTACGAGATGAAGAGGAAGACGTAGAAATGTTATGAGATACTATCGAATGTACCAAAACATAGGAATGCATCGAAATGTCAGTCCACTGACAGTTCTTAAGGGTGAATGGAAAAAGATAGTGAACTGGGATATTGCAAAGATAGGTGCGGCCACTAAGCGAGACGGATATACATCAATTCTCAACGCTCCTGATGCCTCTGAAGTACTTTCAATCATCCCATTCATATCAGGAACCACTCGAAAGCTGATAATGATAAATGCGGCTGGCAAATTATATGTAGCCGATCCTGTTGTTGATAGCACTTGGGGATCAGCATTATTAACAGGACTGAGTACAACTGCAAGATGGACAGGTGCGATGCTTCACGATGATAGTGGAAATCCTGTCATGATACTTGGAAATGGACTGCATACATATAGGACAAGTGATGCAGTCACATTCACCGATGCAAACTCAACAGATGGTGCTCCATTAGCAAAATACTGGACAGCGTGGCAAGAGAGAGTATTTGGTGCCGGAGTTCCAGCCGATCAGGACGTTCTTCACTGGACATCAATTGGAGATGCAACAAATTGGTCTGCAGTGTCTCCAAGCGACTCAAACTCACTCAATATTGATAAATTCGCTGGTGGTGTCATCCAAAACATCCGTATGATAAACGACAGGGTCGTGATATGGAAAGAATCTGTGATAAAGAGATGGGATGAAGAATATCTGCGAACCGTGAGAGACTCAGACGGTCTGACAGCTCCATATTCGCTGGCTGACATCAAAGGAATGGCATTCACACTCGATCGTAATGCAATTCGACTATATGACGGAAATGAACCTCTTGAAATATCCTCAAAAATCGAAGACTTGATACTCGGCATAGACATGGGTTCAACAAACCTTCCAAAAATATGCGGAGCAGTTTTGAATAAGCGATATCACCTGTCAGTCGGAGACATTACCGATGAAGATGGCAAAGTGATAAGCAATGCGTGGATAATCTACGACTACAATAAAAACTCATTTTGGTTGTATTCTCTCGCTGATCAGGCGACATCTATGGCCACTCTTAAATGCTCAGATGGAGTCGAAAGAATGTACTTCGGAGATGCAAGCGGAACAGTATATCAGATGTTCTCCGGAGACACGGACAATGGCGAGGAAATCTCGGCAATCCTTGAAGGACACATCTTCTATCCAGTCGGAACTGAAATCTTCATAGATCCAAAGAAAATAATTGTAGCATCAAAATTCGGACACGAAATAAAGGTGCAACTTCGAGACGATTATTCCAATAATGTGATGACCATCGGAGAATTTGATAAACCAGTAAGTCACAACATCACCGATAAGCTCGGGAATAACGTTCTCGGACTTTCGGTCAATGTCGCACACGCCACGAAAGGAAAGCCAATATTTTACGGATTCACGCTTGGCTATGAAGTGGAAGGTGCGAAGATGATGCTCGAATAAAATGGCAGAAAAAGAATACCAACCAGTCACATATTTGGACATAGGGTTCAATCCATACGGACTCAAAACACTT